>JAUUYW010000206.1 GCA_030590265.1 Candidatus Krumholzibacteriia bacterium | reverse complement strand
CCTGTCGGCGCGAAACACCTACGATAATTTAAATCCTTTTATCCTGAAGGGCGCGGCGGTGGATGGCAGCGGCTATGTGCTTGATACCCTGATGGCTAAATCGGCCGATGAGCCCTTCACCCTCTACGGGCTTGTAGCCGAGTGGGTGCAGACCCCGGCGAACCGCTCGTGGGCAGGAATACGGTGGAATCATCCGCCACGGTGCCAAAATGCTGTTTGCCTACGGAGCCTCCACCGTGCCCAAGGTGACGGTGGTGGTGCGCAAAGCCTACGGCGGCGCCTACCTGGCCATGTGCGCGCGCAGCATGGGTGCCGATCGTGTGGCCGCCTGGCCCTCGGCTGAAATTGCCGTGATGGGGGGCGAAGGGGCAGTAAACCTGCTTTATCGCAAGGAACTCGCTGAAGCAGATGACCCGGACACCTTGCGCAGCAAGCTGTTAGCCGATTACAGCGAAAAATTCTCCACCCCTTACAAGGCTGCCGCCAGCGGTATGGTGGACGATGTCATCGAACCAGCGGACACCCGGGCTTACATTGCCATGTCCCTGGAAATCCTGAAATCAAAGCGGGAAGTCAGGCCGGAAAAAAAGCACGGCCTCATCCCTCTGTAAAACCCTGGGAGCGGGATTTTGAACGGAAATTTCACAAGCGAAATGGGGGCCCTGACTTTGGTGGGGGTGGCCATCGTCTTTTCGGTGCTGACCATCATCGCCTTGGTTGTGGCGTTCTTCAAACGCCTGGATGACCACTGGCAAAAGCAGGAAGAGGTTGTTGATGCCCAGGCTTTTGAAAAAGAGCAGACCATCGACATGACCACTTTGATGTTGATCAGTGCCGCGGTTGCCACGGTGGTGGGAGGACGATTCAGGGTTCGAAAAATTCACCGTCTGCTTTCGCCAAAAACCAAAAGAACACCTTGGTCCAATCGCGGCCGGTTGACTCTGCAGGGGTCGCACACCATCCGCAGAAGAAAATAATCCAATCCTGGCTGAAAACAGCCTTGTTGCTTTGGGAGTTGAATCATGAAATTGAAAATAACCGTGCACGGCGTGGCTTATGAAGTTGATGTGGAAGTTCTGGATGCGGGAGACGGTGCCATGCAGCACAGCTCCGGTCCGTTGCCCTCTATCGCTGCAGCCAACAATCCTGCTGCCACCGGTCCTGCTCCAGTGGTACCGGTTTCTGCAGGTCCAGTGCCCCTGGCGCCACCTTCTGCCGGACCTACAGGTTCCACAGACGGCGTGGCTTCACCCATCGCCGGCATCGTTCTGGAACTGAAATGCAAACCAGGCGACCAGGTGAGCAAGGGACAGGATCTGTTGATCATCGAGGCCATGAAAATGGAAACGGCCATCGCAGCCCCTTCCGCTGGAACTGTCAAGGCCGTCCTGGTGGCCGCCGGCGACAACGTACGTGAAAGCCAGACTCTGGTGGAATTCGACTGAGGCATGCCCTCAAGGAGATAAAGAGCGCCATGGACATCTTGAATGATTTTCTCCAGGTCGGCCTGGTAGGCAATTTCGCCTGGGGCAACATGATCATGCTGGGGGTGGGCTGCCTGTTCATCTACCTGGGCATTGCCAAAGATTATGAACCTTTACTGCTGGTGCCCATCGGGTTCGGAATGCTGGTGGGGAATATCCCCTTGAGTCCGGGCATGAACATTGGCATTTACGAGTCCGGCAGTGTGCTCAGTGTTCTGTACAATGGAGTGACCCAGGGTTGGTATCCATCCCTGATCTTCCTCGGCATTGGTGCCATGACCGATTTCTCATCCATGCTGTCCAACCCCAAGTTGATTTTGCTTGGAGCAGCAGCCCAGACCGGAATTTTCATCACCTTTGCCGGTTCGCTGCTGTTGGGCTTTCCGCCCAAAGATGCCGCAGCCATTGGAATCATTGGTGGTGCCGACGGTCCCACGGCGATCTTCCTTTCCAGCCAGTTGGCTCCACACCTTTTGGGCGCCATTGCAGTGGCTGCCTACAGTTATATGGCGCTGGTGCCGGTCATCCAGCCGCCCATCATCAAGCTGCTGACGACTCGCAAGGAACGCCTGATCCGCATGAAACCCTCGCGGCCGGTGAGTAAGCGGGTGCGCATTCTCTTTCCCATCACTGCCTTCATTATTTGCGCCGGGATTGCCCCTGGAGCCATTTCCCTGCTGGGATTCCTGTTTTTTGGGAATTTGCTCAAGGAAAGTGGCGTCACCGAGCGTTTGGCCAAAACCGCACGGGACAGCCTGATCGATATTGTGACCATCCTTTTGGGACTTTGCGTGGGTGCCAGCACCGATGCCTCGCGTTTCCTGACCCCGGAATCGCTGAAAATTGCTTTGTTAGGTGCGATCTCATTCTGCATAGCCACAGCAGCTGGAATCCTTTTTGCCAAGCTGATGAATCTCTTTTCCAAGGACAAGGTCAATCCCATCATCGGAGCAGCCGGGGTTTCGGCTGTGCCGGACAGCGCCCGGGTTTGCCAAATGGTGGGGGCCCGGGAAGATCCCACCAACTTCCTGATCATGCACGCCATGGCCCCCAATGTCGCCGGAGTGATCGGCTCGGCGGTGGCTGCTGGTGTCTTCCTGTCTCGATTTGCTTTCTAGAATTACAGGAAGCAAACAAAAAGGCCACCCGATGTTGGGTGGCCTTTTTGTTGATCAAGGCTGGAGAAATGGACTGAAACTATTCGAGATGAATGGAACTGCTGTCCTCGAATTGTTCGAGGTACTCTTCCAACTCTCCGCTGTCCAGCTCAGTGGCCAGTCTCATGAGTTTGCCCAGGTCCAGATCGCCCACCACATTGATGAACATGACCTCATCCTCGGGGGAGAAGACCACCACCATCAAACCCACCATATTGTCGTTGTGGTATTTGGTGCTGATTGTGGTCAATTCGCCGCCATCCTTGAACTTCATGAGGTTGTCCCAGTCATCCTCTTTCAGTCGTTTGGCAATTTTGTCCACCGCATCCTTGGCAATGGAATCTGTATACCGATCCAGGGAAAAAGCCCGCATGCGCAGATGGTGCACCATGGTCAGCAGTTCGGCAATTTCCAGATCATCGTTTTTCTTGGCTTCTCGAACAACATCCTTGAGCACGGGCCCCAGATCGATATCCTGGATCTCCTCGGCATCATCGGGAATCTGAATAAAGTCCAGATCCACGTAACCTGGTTCATCGGATACCTTCGCGCCCACTGTGGAGGCCGAGAGCGCCATCAGAATGGTCAGGAAAATGACCAGGTGGATTTTGGCTGGGTTGTTGGAATGACGCATCAGACTTCTCCTTGCAGGCTTTTGGTGATTAGAAGCAGGGATCCACCGACGGCGTCGGGGATTTCCTCTCCGAAAACTTGTTCAAAGGCATTTTTTTCGTTTCGATTGATGACCGAAGCCACTTTGGCCAGGGCCAAGCGGGCTTCGCTGGTGGCAGACTGAATCTCAAGACTGGAATAGGTCTTTTGGTTGCTCTGCAAGCCGGGAGTTGTTTTGATTTGGTCCTGGGGCAGCAAGAGAATCAAAGCCAACCCGGCCGCCACCAGGGTCGAGGCGCTCAACCACCAATAACGGCTGGTAGAATTATGCTGCCTTTCTTCATTCTCAATGATTTCCAGAATGGTTTCGGTGACCATATCCGGGCAAGCAACCAGTGGCAGGCTGCCCAGGGTTTCCAACAACTCCAACTCGGTGTCCAACTCCTGCCGACAGGTTGTGCATTGCAGGAGATGATCTCCAACCTGCTCCCTGATGGGGTTGACCAATTCTCCACTGGCGTATTGGCTGAGCAGGCCTTGAATTTTTGTGCAGTTCAACATTATCCTATCTCCCGTTGGCAGGGCAGGGTCAGCACCTTGTTTTCGGTCAGATGACGGCGCAGGGTTTTGCGTGCCCGGTGCAACCTGACTTTGATGGTGCTGACTTTCAAGCCCAGCAGTCCGGCTATTTCCTGCAGTTTCAGATCCTGGAAGTAGTGCAGCATCATGATGCTGCGGGTCTCTTCGGGAAGGATCTTCATGGACTGCAAAAGAGCTTCCTGTTGTTGCTTCTGGTGCAGGTTCGAAGTGGGGTCTTCTCCATCTGCAAAGGTACTTTTCAGATGGTCCACGGCCTCGTTGTCTGGCACCCCAAAGTAGGTGCGAACAGTTTTACGCCTCCGTGACTGGTCGATGCACAAGTTGTGGCATACTCTCAGCAACCACGCTTTGGCTTGGCTGCTGGTCAGGTCGCCTTGATAGCGCCACAAGCGCAGAAAGGTCTCCTGGGTCAGATCCGCCGCGTCGTCCGCATCACGAAGGCTGTAGAGAGCAACGCTGTACACGCAGTCTCGATGCTCTTCCAGGATATTGATGTAGGTTGCTTTATCCATGATGTAGACAAAGACGGATGAGGCACCGCTGAGGTTACACTGGTGAACAAAAAAAATACCGGAGCCGAAGCTCCGGTGAATCGAAGGGCCTTGGTTCAGTCACCCGATTCCGGATCGACGACAACCAGGGTATCTCCAGGATTGACAGCCTGACCCTCTTTGACCGGAATGGAGGTCACGGTACCAGCCACTGCGGCGCACAATTCGTTTTGCATCTTCATGGCCTCCACCACGATGACCGGATCCCCAAGGCGCACAACCTGGCCTTCTGCAACCTTGATTTCCACCACCAGTCCGGGAATATCGGCACTGATGATTCCACCGCCGGTTGCATCGGCTAAACCCTCCAGGGCCTGGGCGCGCAATTCATCCATGACAGAAAGCCTGATGGGGCGTCCATTCAATGTGACGGCCAATTTGCCATTGCTGTCCAAACCCGTGATGTGAACCAATTGCATGCGGCCGTTGTGACGGATGCTGATGGCTTTGCCCTGCATCACGGGCCACTGATTCACGGGCAAAAGATCACCATCATCCACGGCAATCTGGGTTTCCTCTCCCCGACGGGCAACCACAGCGCTATGTTGGGTATCATCATAATTGAGCACATATTTCTTTTTCATCCACACAATGAAGGCCTTTCGCCGTTACTTGTTGTTGGTCATGGTTCGCCGAGCATTCAAACGCCAACTTGAGACGTTGGTCTCCTGCTGAGTACAATCCGGATTTTGGGTCCTGCGTTTGGCTTCAAAAAGAGAGACAGCGGCGATCAAGGCCTGGGTTTGGCCCTCATCCAGTTCAGGCAGATAAGTGGCTCCATCAAAATGTTCCGCCACAAAGTTGGTGGTGTAGCTTCCATCCACAAAGGACTCTTGATCCAGGGCCCAACGGTGAAAGGGTAGGTTGTGAACCGGACCGTGAAGCACCATTTCTTCGAGAACACGCTTGGCTCGGGCAATGCACAGTTCACGATTTTCAGCCCAGACAATGAGCTTGCCCAGCATGGGATCATAGTGAATCGGCACATCAAAACCTTCGTAAATGCCCGCGTCCATCCTAACGCCCAGCCCCTGGGGAACTGTTAAAGCCAGAATCTTCCCGATGCTGGGTGCGAAGTTTTTCCCAGCATCCTCAGCATAAAGCCGAAACTCCATGGCCCAGCCACGAATGCTGAGTTCTTCCTGGGTGTAACAAAGTCCTTCACCCTGGGCAATTTTCACCATGGCCCGCACCAGGTCTGTGCCGGTCACCATTTCGGTTACGGGATGCTCCACCTGCAAGCGGGTGTTCATCTCCAGGAAGTAGAAATCGCCATTGGGCGCCAGGATGAATTCCACCGTGCCGGCACCACGGTAGTTGATGCTTTCCGCGGTTTGCACGGCGGCAGCGCAGATTTTGGCACGCAACTCTTCGGTCAGGGAAGGAGATGGGCATTCTTCTATAACTTTTTGATGCCGTCGCTGAACCGAACATTCCCGTTCGAAAAGATGAATAGCCTTGCCTTGGCCATCTCCGAGGACCTGCACTTCGATGTGCTTGGGGTTGGTAATGTACTTCTCAACAAAACAGGCATCGTTGCCAAAACTGGCCCCGGCTTCGCCCATGGTTTGGCGCAGGGCGCTGGCCATTTCCGACGATTCATTGACCACGCGCATGCCTTTTCCGCCACCACCGGCAGTGGCTTTGAGCAACACCGGGTAGCCAATCTCTTCAGCAATGCGGATGGCTTCTTCGGAATCCGTAACAGCTTCGTCGGTTCCCGGTACTACTGTTACTCCGCTGGCACGCATTTTTCTTCGAGACGAAAGCTTGTCGCCCATGACGGCCATGCTTTCGCTGGTGGGTCCAATAAAAACGAGGCCGGCAT
>JAUUYW010000054.1 GCA_030590265.1 Candidatus Krumholzibacteriia bacterium | reverse complement strand
GTGAAATTGGTGACGGCATTTTGACCACTGCCATCCGGGTTCATGGTGTAAACGTTGGGCAACTTGCTGTCGTTCTGATCGCCGATCCAGAAAACCTGGCCATCGGCAGCCACCATGGGGTTGCGGTCGTAACCGCGGTTGTCGGTCAGGCGCACGGGATCGCTGCCTTCGGTCCAGGAGTAGAGTTCCCGCTGGTAGGATCCGCGATAATACAGACGATGAGGCTTCACCCGGCTTTCGGCGATGACAAAATGCTTGCCATCGTGGGTGGCCACTTCGTCGCCAAAGATATCAACCACCCGCGAAGGTGTTCCCCCGCTGACAGGAATCTGCTGGATTTGCGCGCCCATGGGGAATTCAAAAAGACGGCGGGAGGCAAAAAAGAGGGTCTGGCCATCGGGCGAGAAGGCTCCCGGACGATCGGTGGAGGCTGCAAAGGTCAGCCGGGTGGGGGCACCGCCATCCACGGGCATTAGGAAAATGTCCTCATCACCATAGCGATTGGAAGAGAACGCAATGCGGGTGCCATCAGGAGTGAACACGGGCCGGGCGTCGTAGGCTTCGTGGGCGGTGATTCGACGGGCCTGGCCTCCTTCGCTGGAAACAATCCACAGATCGCCCTGGAAAGAGAAAATCACCGTTTGTCCGTCGGGACTCAGGGCAGGGTAGCGGGGCATGAATACTTCACCAGCTGTTGCAGTGGTGACGGTGATCAGGAGCAGAAGCAGTGTCCAGCGCAGGATTTTCATGAAACATCTCCGTTAAGGGGGCTGAGATCCGGTGCGGGGAGGCCGGCGGTGTGGTACCCAATGGTTAATTGTGTCGGGTTATGGATTGTAGCATTGGAATGGGGTGACTGCCAGAAAATCCCTGCCTGGATTCAATATTTAATAATAATGACTAATCAGGATCTTTTAAGTCTTGCTTTAGTTGTAGTCCTTCCCATATAATAGGCAAGTCAGGCCTTGGGACCAGAATCGCCATCTTATCAAAGCCCCACTTTGCCACCCCCTGCCCATTAGGAGCCAAACATGGCGGAAGCAGCACCAATGCCCCTCAATCGTCTTTCCAAACGAGCTGCTGAAACGTTCTTTGGTCGCCAAACTGAGCTCTCAACCCTCCTGGACGCCCTATCTCCCAATGGCCCCCTGGTCACCTTCCTGCACGGTATCCCCGGCCAAGGAAAGTCGACCCTTTTGTCCCATTTTGCCGAAAAGGCCAGAGCTCAAGGAGCCCAGGTTGAGATTATGGATTGTGGTCAGGTGGAACCCACCACCCAGGGTTTCTTGAATCACTGGGGAGAGTTGCTTGGCACCAGCTTCAATGATGCTCCTGCAGCAGCGAGTGAGATCCTAAAAAATGAACAGATCAACATCCTTTGCCTGGACCACTACGAAGCGTTTCTTCTGCTCGATTCCTGGCTCCGTCAAAACCTGATGCCCATCATGCCGGACAACTTTCGTCTGATCATGGCCAGCCGTCGTTCTCCGGTGCCACGCTGGCTCACCTCTCCCGGTTGGCATGGGTTGATACGAGTTGTTGCTCTGGCGCCTCTTGATCAAAAATCCGCGTGTGAAGTGTTGGTCCAGGGAAATGTGCCCCAGTCCCAGTGCGAAGCCATCACCAACCGAACTCATGGCAATCCTCTGGCTCTCAAACTGGCAGCCGCCGCCAACCTCTCCCACGCCTCGACCACGCACAAGGCAGCAGCCCTGGAAGATGTGATGCAGGAACTGACAGGGATGTTCCTGGCCGAGGTCTCCAATCCAGCCACCCGGGACGCTCTGGAAAAAACCAGTGTGGCCAGGCGCATCACCCATTCCCTCCTGCGTTCTTTGCCCGGTGTTGACGAGACACAATTCGAAGAGCTGCGCCAATTGCCCTTCGTCGACACCAGGAGCGATGGATTGCGCCTGCACGATGCTGTTCGCGAAGCCCTTGCCAGCACCCTTCGCGCCACCGATCCGGAGCGATACTTCACAGCCCGTCGCCACGCCTGGGCTCAATTGCGGGCCGATATGCGCGCCGCTCCCCAATCCGAATTGTGGCGCACAACCGCCGACATGCTTTTTCTCATCGAGAACAAAGTCATTCGTGAAGCCTTTTTTCCTTCGGGCCATCAGGAACTCGCCGTCGAAAAAGCTCAGCCATCGGATTGGATGCAAATCCGAAGTCTCATCCGTCGTCATGATGGAGATGCTTCAGTGACGGCCTTTGCCAGCTGGTGGGAACATCAGCCCAATGCATTCCAGGTGGTGCGCAACGCTGACGACCAAATCGTAGCCTTTTATTGCATGGCCGAAGCCGCGGATCTGGATCCGGCTATCCTCCAGGCCGATCCGGTGGCCGAAGCCTGGCAGAATCACCTGGATGAATCGGATCTGCCCATGAGTGATCAAACGCTTTTTTTGCGTCGCTGGTTAACAGTGGAACAGGGTGAAGGGCCATCACCAGCCCAGGCCGCCTGTTGGCTGGATGCCAAACGGATCTACATGGAACTGCGCCCTAACCTGCGCCGGGTTTATCTGACGGTGGTGGACCTGCCCGTCTATGCGCCGGTGGCAACCAAACTGGGCTTCCAGCATCTGCCCAACTGCACCGAATCCCTGGGAGAACAAACCTTCCAAACCGCCCTGCTGGATTTCGGGCCAGATTCGGTGGATGGATGGATCACCGATTTGGTTGGTGATGAAATGGGAATCATTCAAGAGAGCCCTTTGGATCCGAAACGCCGAACTCTGGTCCTCGATGGTGAAGAAATCAGTTTGACGCCCCTCGAATTTCAACTGGCCACCTTTTTGGAGTCCAGAGCTGGAGATACCCTCACCCGCTTTGACATCCTGACTGAGGTTTGGGGTCATGTGGATGAAACCGCCAGCAGCAATGTGGTCGATGCCGTGGTCAAATCCCTGCGCAGAAAATTGGGAAATTCGGCTCAAATGCTGGAAACAGTGCGCGGATTCGGCTATCGGTGGCAAAAAAGCTAAAAATTTTCCGATTCGCATGATGTTTTCATCAGATTTTCATGCAAGGGATTTCCATCCAGTTAAACTGGGCCTTAGTCAAAACAAAAAATCCAATGAAGGAGTCTTGAAATGAACAAGAAATTGAAAACTCTAGCCCTTTTGGCTGGTTTTATCATTCTGATGGCCGCCATCCCAGCCTTGGCCGGCAACGCCCCCACAACGGCTGAGAAAATGGTTGGCATGCAAAACATGTGCGAAGAAACCGCCTCGGCCCGCGCCGAGCGTCAAAACGAAAAATCGTTGTACGAACGTTTGGGTGGTTACGACAAGATTTACAAATTAGCGACCGAAATTGCGCGCCGGCATTACATCAATGAATCCATCAAACACATGTTCGTCGGTGTGGACAAGGAAATGCTGATCAAGCATGTGGCTGATTTTGTTGCCGCGGGAACCGGGGGAACTGCCACTTACTCCGGTCGCGACATGCCCAGCACTCACGCCCATTTGAAATTAACGGATGCAGATTTTTTGAGTGCCGGCAACGACATCGTCAACTCCATGACGACTTTGGGTTATGGCCAGAATGAGATCGACGAGTTTGTCTGCATTCTGGTTTCGCTCAAGGATCAGGTAGTATTTAATTAACCAATTGCCGGTGGGGGATTGGCCCATGGCCAAAAAAGGGTGAGGTCCTGGAACCTCACCCTTTTTTCTCAGAATATGGGCCGTTGGATTACCGGACCAATACCATTTTCCGTTCCAGAACACCGGCCGGACTCTCCAGTCGGTACAGATAAACCCCACTACTCACGGACCGGCCGCCATCATCCATCCCATCCCAACGCACGGTATGGGATCCCGCAGTCAAATTTTCACTCACCAGACGCCGAACCACGCGCCCCCGAAGATCATAAATCCCCAGCCGCACCGAACCGCCTTTGGCCAGGTCGAAAGAAATCTTCGTCATGGGATTGAACGGATTGGGCACGTTGGGATTCAGGCGCGTGACCGTCGGCAAAGAGTTGTCATCCACACCCGAAACCGGACCTGGAATCAGGAAGTGCAGCCCCCAACTGTTCAGGGTGCCAGTATCGGATCCCACATGATCGGCCACCGCCAGCACCCAGGCGCCGGCATTGCTGTTGCCCAGGAAATCTTCAAGGCTCCCGGGACCATCCACGGTGAGAGTTTCCGGCCAGTTGCCCACAATGTCGTCGCTGCTGCTGCCACTGTGGTTGTGCAGGCTGACCATTTGACCGGTAGGGCTGATGAGCTGCACCGTCAGGTCGCCGATCCAGGTGTGCTCAATGTCAATATCCACCGTCACCCCGGATAAGAAACCCGATTCATCTTCAGGGACGACAATGACGCTGGTGATTCCCGAAGGCGTATTGTCGGGAATGTCCACACCTGGAGTTGCCGAGTAATCCATTTGAATCACGGGCATCAGGGTCACATCCAGGCCCGAAATGTGTTGGTCGATCTCCAGCTCCACCTCCATGATCATGGTGCCCCATTCGTCCTTGCTGAAATTCAGGGAGTAGATGGATCCGTAGAGATCGGCAATGTTCCAGCTGCCGTCGGCGGCGGATAAGGTGCTGTGACCGGACCCCGCCGAAACCAGCACTCCAGAGTGATCCACTTCACCAGCCAACGTCACCGTGCCCGACAAGGATGATGTGGGCCCAGCCTCGGTGGCCAGCAGGTACTGGGCGGCGTTCAGGGTCAAATGTTCACCGGCATCGCCAACAATGGCCGCCACGTTGAAGGCAAAATAAACGATCTGGGCCGCCTGAGGCGAAGGATTGTCGTCGTACACCAGAATGCCCGCATCGTTGGGATAGGCTGAGGTGGTCATGACAGTAAAAGCATCCGCGGCCGGCTTCATGGCATCCTGGTCACCATAACCGGTGTAGGCCAGGTCCACCACCTGGTCGATGAGGTTGGGAATATTGAGCAAAGGATGGTTTTCCATTCCTGAGGCGATTTCCAGATCACCGGCAACATCGCTTTCCCACTGCAAGGAATGGAGCACCTGGGAGGCAAAGTCCGGGTAGCCGGGATTGGACAGGGCATCGTAACCGATTTCCCCGCCTTCAATGAGAAGTTTACCACCGGTGCTGGCCCAGCTTTGCAAAGCCTCGCGTATTGCAACTGTCTCCACGGGATTTGCGTTGTCACCAGCGGATAGCACCACCATCTGATAAGGCTGGAAGTCTTCGAGTGTGGCGTCCTGAGCGGGCATCACATCCACAACGAAACCAGCATCCACGAGCCAGCCGGCCATTTTCGTGGCGCTGGATTTCCCGCCGTCGCGCGCCAGCATCGGCTGCTTGTCAGGGCCATATTTGCTGTCCGACTTCAGGGCTGAACCATCGTCCAGAACCAGCGCCACACCCAGGGCATCGATGATTGTGAACGAGTTGGGACTGTTCACTGTTTGGTTCATTATTTCAGCCAAATCCGTGGCGATGATGATGTACTGGATGCTGTCCCCAACCTGGATTTCGTCGGCTGACAAGGGGAAGACCAGGGAGAAATTGTCATCTCCATCATCGTTGAAAAAGTACGGTCCCAAGAGCGAACCATCGTTGAGCTGAAAGAAAAAATCGACACTGTTGAGCCCAAGATTATCGCTGGCAACACACCGCACAGTGGGTGGCCAGGCAATAAGAGCCTGATCAATCAGGGTGGTGTGAATCAACACCGGTGGTGTCACATCAGGCCCAACGTGGAAGGTGAAATAATCGGTTGGGGCCAGGAAAGGCAGATTGGTGGCCACGCCATTGGTGCTGGCGGCGGCCAGATAATAGTCCACCACCACACCAGCGCTTTGGCCGGGAATATCCGCGGCATAGGTGTCCGCTTCGCCGGTGGAAATCATGGCCACCTGCTGCCAGGAGCCACTGTCGAGGCGATAAAAAAGATTGGCGGTGTCCAGTCCCACACGATCGGTGATCACGGAGCTGACGTTGTACGGAGTGCCGGTGCTCTCGGTATCACTGAGAGGTGTGTGAGTCAGGTTTGGCCCGAAATATCGGACAGCTTCGAAAGCATTGATGATGCCCCAGCCATAATCGTTGTTGGGATTATCGGCCATGCTGGCGGTTTCTCGCAAGGCCTCGCGCACTTGCATGGGGGTCAGGCTTGGAGCACGGGAAAGGACCAAGGCAGCCACGCCACTGGTCAGCGGGCAGCTGAAGCTGGTTCCCGAGGCGGTGCGGTAACCATTGTCGTCATTGGGATCGGCCACGGTGTTGCTCACACCCAGGGCTGAAACATCGGGTTTGATGCGGCCATCATAAGAAGGGCCAGGTGATGAAAAGGAACTGATATTATTGGATGAATCCACAGCCCCCACAGTGATCACGCTGTCGCCATCGGCCGGGGCAATGATGTGATTCCAGGAATTTCCGCGTTCGTTGCCAGCGCTGTTGACCACGACAATGCCACGACCGGCGGCCAGATCGGCAGCGATGGTGGTCACGGCAGTGTTCCCGTCCATGTCACTGAATTCATACCAGTCGTTATAACCCAGGGACGAAGAAACGATGTCCACGCCAAACGTTTCGACCCACTCCAGACCGGCCACCCACTGGTCTTCTTCGATGGGAACTTCCTGGGAAACATCTTCGGTTTTGGCCAGCACCACCGAGGCGCCAAAAGCGGGCGCCACCAGTTGGCCGGACATGTTGCCCATGACCGTGGACATGGTCATGGTGCCGTGGTCTTTGCTATTACTTGGATCGCCTGGTTCGTTGTCCACATTCTCGTCGTCATTCACAAAATCGTAGGTTCCCAACACCGGGATACCGGCCAGAGCCTCGTGAGAGGTATGGAATCCGGTGTCCAAAATACCGATGATCACACCCTGCCCGTTGAATCCAATTTCGTGCACGGCGGGCACACCGGCCTGTTCCATGGCGGCCAGGTTGCCGCCGTAGTTGATGGTCCAGAGGGAAGAATCTTCAGCTTTGTCAGCATCATCGCCGGGCACAGGATCATCCGAAGGTATGGGCCGATGCTGGAAGCGGGCCACCAGGTCGGTTTTGCGCACGAATGGCAAAGCGGACAGTGCGCGCACCTGGGCATCGGTGACCTCGAAACTGGCGGCATTCAACCAACGGCTTTCCCGGCGGAGCTTCGCCCCCGTGGCTTTGACCTGTTGCAGGTAGGATGGGTTCACGGGCAAATCGCCTGCATTGACCAGACGTTCTCCGGGCGGTGTAACTTTGGCTCGACGCCAAGCCGCCCTTTCGCTCAACCCGGCTTCGGCTTCATCCAAAGCAGTTTCCAGAGCCACACCTTCATAACCTTTGTCCTGGAAGAAAACCCAAATCGTGAGGCTGCCATCAGCATTGCGCCAGGCGAAATCATTGTCGCCGAGGGCCAGCTGCAAACGGGGGCTGATTGTTGGTTGATCGGCGGCCATAGCTACGGTGCTGATCAGGGAAAAACATATCAGGCTGGTAAGAAAGACAAAGCGTAAGGAACGAAACAGCAACATGATTTCTCCTGGAATGGCCGAGACAAAATGCAATGGCATTATTGGGCACCATGGTATAAAAAAGAATGAGAATTCGAAAGTGCCTCATTGTAATAATTATAACACAAAAAGCCCTCTTCTGGAAAGTTGAAGAAGCCTTTCGTTTGCAATTTGCGACGGTTTTAGGGTAGTTCCGATAAAAAAAATGTTTGTAATACCATTTTTTACTACATATTACCTTGCTTTTCGCCTTCTTTTCGTGTATCTTTATTTGAACCTCCTGATACTTCCGGAGCACCTCCAAATTAAAGGACATTTCCATGAATTCAAAAAGCGACTTCCAGCTTGGATTCCAACCTGATCAACCGGCTCATAAAGTGGATTCCGCATTGAAATCTGCTCTGGAAATCAAAGATCAGGCCCACCAATGCTCCCTCGAGTGGTTTGGGGAAATCCTCCAGCGGAAATTGTATCTAGAGCTGGGTTTCAGTTCGATCAATCAATACGCCCGGCAGGAGCTCGGTTTTGGCAACTCAAAAATTGGAGACTACATCAAACTGACAAAAAAACTGGAAAAACTTCCCCACCTGAAAAAGTCACTCAGAAAAGGAGAATTAGGCTATACCAAAGGCCGCTTGATTGTCGATGTGGCCGATGAAAAAACTGAAGAAGTATGGGCAAAATTCGCCAAGGAAAATTCCCGGTTAAAGGTGGAAGAAGAAGTGCGGCGGGCCAAACAGGAGGCCAAAGAAACCGCCGCCCGACAACCGTCTTTCCTTCCACCGGCCAAAAGAAAAACTCCGGCCGCTGTGATTCCGGTTCGAGTGAACCTGGAAATGACTCCCAGCCAGTTTGCCCGCTACGAAAAGGCCTGGGAATGCATTGGCAAACAGGGCCATGTTTCACCTGAAAAGGTGGAAGCCCTCCTTGAAATCATGGAGTCTTTTTTGGATAACAACTCTCAAAATATCTCCCCCCGGGAGGATCATTCCAGCTGTTCAAGACCACCTGCCCAAATCCACATCCACCATTGCCCCGAGTGCGAATCGTCAACAATACAAACGAGTCAAGGCGAATTGGAAATAGGAAAAACAGACTTTGAACGCTATCAATGCGATTGTCAGACCTCAACCCCGGAGGGCCGCAACACAACTTCAATCCCGCCGGCAACCAGACGAAAAGTATTGGCCAAAGCCCGCCATCAATGCCAAACACCTGGGTGCAATAACACAAGGTTCCTGGAGATTCATCATTTCACACCCCGCAGCCAAGGCGGGAGCAATGAGATGTCCAATTTGGGAGCGTTCTGCAGTGCCTGTCACCAGCGAATCCATGACCATGATTTGAACTTGATGGTGAAATCTCCCCCGGCAATCTACCGTTGGGATGATTCAGTGGGACAATTCAGTGCACCGGTGCATCGCCCGGATCATTGCCGCCAAATTTATCCTCATCATCAATGTTGATCAAGCCCATTTTCACCAGTTCCCCATGCAACCACATCTGCGCCATGGGATTGTGCCCCCAGGCGTCGCCAATAATCTGCACGGTGACCTGGGCTTCTTCAGGGCTGCCGATGGTCACCCTGGGCGGATTTCCCTCAGTGGGTTCGCCCATTCCCAGCAGAAGCGGAGCCACGTGAGGGTTGATATCCATGGCCGATTCCAAGGCATCTTCAGCGGCGGAAAGGTCTTCGGCCATCAGAAAGACCAGCACCCAACCCCATTGGAAGACAGCGCTATCGTCGTCGTAGTCCTCCAGCAGGTCCCAGGATCGCTGCACTTCGCCCATGGCCAGATAACAACCCAGCAGCAGCACGCTGTTGCCCATGTGATCCTCAGGGTCCAGATCCAGCAAATTCAGGTAATTCTCCACGGCATCGAAGCGGCGGCCCACATTCCAGAGCACCTCGGCCAGTTGCTTGATGGAGCGCAGATAAGGGCGGGCTTCCACCATGGGCCAGAAATCACCCATGAACTCGGAGAAAAAGTCTTCACCCAGGCGGGTTTCTCCGCTTGTGGCGGCGTGTTCGAGGGCTTCGATGAGTTGGGCTGAGTTTTCGCTATCCAGAAAGGCACGAATGACCAGGGCATCCACACAATCAGGGTCGATGGTCAGGGCTTTTTGCGTCAATTCATCGGCGCTGTCCGAATTGGCGCTTTCGAAAGCCTGAAAGGCCAGCTCCTGGGCCATTTCCTGGGGATGATCCTTCAGATCGTCCAACCGACTCTCCAGAATGCCCTTTTCGATTTGAGCATGCATTTTCTCACGGAATTCCGCTTCGCTGGTGAATTCTTCTTCTTCAAGGCCACGGCGAGTGTCGCGCATGAGGCGTTCAATCACGAAAGGAGATTCTGGTGCTTGGGGCTTGTCAGTCATTTTGGACAATCCTTTGAACATTCTGCAGATAATTCAGCCTAATCCCGAAATAGGAATGACAATTGCATTTTCCAGGAAAACCCATGCTAAGGCCTAGGCCACCCTCAGTCAAAGAAACGTTGTATCCGAGGGTGGTTAGGCCTACCATGATTATGCTCTGGGTGTGGGATTTCGTTGTCACAAAAGGATATCGGGCGCATGGGAAATGGACTGAAAATTGGCCTGGCTTTGGGTAGTGGGGGCGCCAGAGGGCTGGCTCATGCCGGGGTTTTGGAAGCCCTGGAAGATGCCGGGATTCGCGGGCACATGGTGGCGGGCACCAGCATGGGCGCCATCATTGGGGGTCTGTATGCCCATAACCCCGATCCTACCCAGTTGTGGGCCCGTTTGGGTGGCTATGTGGGGAACGAAGAGTTTGCTTCCTATTGGGCACCATTTCTTCCCAAGGATGAAAACGGATCCCGAGACCCTCAACAACGCCTGACGGATATTTTTGATTTTATGCAGCGCAAGCTCATCGCCGTCAAAACCGTCACCCGTCCCTATATGCAATCCGAAGACAAACTGCGCGGGCCCTTGGCCAAGCTCTTTGGACCCATCAGTTTTTCCGATCTCCAGATTCCCCTGGCCACGGTGGCCCTGGACCTGATCTCCGGTGAAAGTGTCGTGTACACCGAAGGAGCTTTGGTGGATGGAATTTATGCCAGCAGCGCCATTCCTTCAGTATTTCCGCCTTTGGAGGATGATGGTCGCCTCATTGTCGATGGCGGGGGACCCTTCAGGGTGCCCATCGAAGCCTGCCAGGAAATGGGTGCCGATTTTATTATCGCAGTGGATATTCCCGCCTTTGAAGAAACATCCTTTTCCACGGGACTGGACATGATTTTGCGCAGCAATACTATCGCCAGGCAGCGCCTCAACAGAATGATTTGCGCCCAGGCGGATTTTGTGATCCGTCCCAACGTGACCGAGTTTCACTGGGCTGATTTTGGGGCTGCCGAAGCCTGCCGCGCACGGGGCTACAAAGCAGCCATGGATGCCATGCCGGAGTTGAAAAAACAGCTGCGTTGGCGAAAAAGTCTGCCTTACAAGGCCAAGGTTGTGGCCAGCAAATTGCTGCGCATGGGGTGATCAGAAACCCACGGAAAACGTCAGGGCCCCGAAATGGTCCGACTTGTCCTGGCCCTTGAATTCTTTGGTGCGCACCACGTAGTTGGCCGCCATCCTCACCTTCATCACCGACACTGCCCAACCAATCCAGGCATCGGCCACGTATGGTTCCTTGTCCACTCGATGGCTGGTTCCAAAAGTATTGCCATCCAGGAAAATATTTTGCAACATGGCCCGTCCTTCCACACCGGCAAAAAAGTACCAGGTCATCCCTTTGTGGGCACCGAAAGCCCGTGATCCAGGCGGTCCAGGCCGCAACCGGGGCGGTCCAAAATCCCCCAACAGCCCGTGCCCCAACCGCAGATTCCCTCCCACCGCGCCGTAAGTGAAAACATTTCCCAAGGCCACATCAAAATGGGGCGCCGGATCGATTTCCAGGCCCAGAAAACCCAACTCGATGACATTGCGCCAACGGCGCTCAAAACCCACCAACAAGGCCAATTCATCGTGAAGCTGGTTGTCCCAACCCATGGGCTCGGGCGAGTCGATAACTTCGTGAAACCACTTTTGCATTTCTTCGCCGTATGCCGACGGTCCCACCACACCCACCGATACTTCCAGCACATTCATGGAACCTTCGGTGCAGCCAATGAGGGTGAAATCAGAGTGCAACCAGCCTGCGTAGGGACGATCGTCCTGCACCAACTCGGTGGTTTGGATGTCAAGGGGAGTGTAAAGGTTTTGGCCCAGGGCTATTTTGACATGCAGGGTGACATCGGCATTGAAGAACATGCTGCGACGCGCCCAGCTGGCCAGCCGGCAAGGCACTGCGTTGGGGGCCGACTGCCAGGACAGTTGCAGACCATTTGTGTAGTGTTGGTCGGAATCATCAGTTCCCAACACATCGTTTTCGAACTGAAGGGAGATGGTGGAGCCGGGTTCATCGGCAAGGGCAGGCCCCATCAGGATCGTGGTCAAAACCAACAACCATAGAGCCTGCCGAAACATCTTACTTCACCACCAGGTTGACCAACCGTCCAGGCACATAAATCATCTTCACGATGGTCTTGCCCGCCAGGTGAGACTCCAGTTTTTTTCGGCCGCCGATCATTTCTCGAATTTCTTCTTCGACGATATCAGCGGGCACCTCAATCTGATCCCGCAGCTTGCCGTTGATCTGCACCGCCACGGTGATCATGTCCTCCACGAGATATTTCTCGTCGACCACCGGCCAGCTTTCGTAGGCGATGGTTTCATCATGGCCCAAAAGCGACCAGATTTCTTCGGTCAGGTGCGGCGCGTAAGGAGCCAGTAGTTTGAGGAACTGCTCCAACACCGTGCGGGGCCGCACCTCCAGGTTGGTCATCTCGTTGACAAAGACCATCATCTGGCTGATGGCGGTGTTGAAGCGCAGGTCTTCGGTCATGTGGCTCACCGCGTCGATGGTTTTGTGCAGCAGACGCAGAGTTTCTTCGCTGGGCTCCACGTCCTGAAGAGCCGTTTGCAAATCACCTTCGTCGTCCACAAAGAGGCGCCAGGCGCGGTCGAGGAAACGGCGCACACCTTCGATGCCCTGGGTGTTCCAGGGTTTGTCACGTTCCAGGGGGCCGAGGAACATGAGGTACAGGCGCAGGGCGTCGGCACCCTGATCGGCGATCACATCGTCGGGGTTGACTACATTGCCGCGGCTCTTGCTCATCTTGTCGCCGTTTTCACCCAGGATCATGCCCTGGTTGCGCAGTTTCTGGAATGGTTCCTTGGTGGAAACAAGACCCAGGTCGAACAGGACCTTGTGCCAGAAACGGGCGTACAGCAAATGCAGCACCGCGTGCTCCGTGCCGCCGAGATAAAGATCCACGGGCATCCAGTAATTCTCTTTTTCCTTGGACCAGGCTTCCTCGGTGTTGCGCGGGTCGAGATAGCGCAAGTAGTACCAGCAACTGCCTGCCCACTGGGGCATGGTGTTGCTCTCGCGAACGGCTTTCTGACCACTGACTGGATCGTCGATGTTCATCCACTCGTCGATCATGGCCAGAGGGCCTTCGCCGGTGCCGGCCGGTTCGTATTTGTCCACTTCCGGTAAGGTCAAAGGCAGCTCGTCGGGCCCCATCAGGCGAGTGGTTCCATCGGCCAGTTTGAGCAGGGGGAACGGTTCGCCCCAGTAACGTTGGCGGCTGAACAGCCAATCGCGCAATTTGAAATTGACCACTGCTTCGCCGAGGCCTTTTTCCACGAGCCACTCGGTCATGCGGGCTTTGGCTTCGTCCACACCCATGCCATCGAGGAAATCGCTGTTGATGGCGACGCCGTCTCCAGTGTAGGCCTTGCCATCAAAATCATCCGGGACTTGCACCGTGCGCACGATGGGCAGATCAAACTTTTCGGCGAACTCCCAGTCGCGTTCATCCTGACCGGGCACGGCCATGATGGCGCCCGTGCCGT
>JAUUYW010000090.1 GCA_030590265.1 Candidatus Krumholzibacteriia bacterium | reverse complement strand
GGTCTGGAATAATGTCCAGATAAATACCATACCAGGTCAGGGCAGCCTCGGCACAATTGGACAGCAATCCGGGAGTTCCGAACATGTCACCCAACCCGGGGCCCACAACCATTCCCACCTGAAAATTAAGAACGTCGTCCGGTTCGAGAAGATCAAAGGGGCCAGCAGAGACCAGGAAGCGGAAATCGGCTTCCTTGCCGTCAATGGTATCGGTGTCCCAGTCTTCGGGAAGAGCGCTCAACAATTGATAGGACTCGTCATCGTTGGTAGGATCTCCACCCTGTTCAAACGCAGTATTTCCGGAGAATTTCTGAAAAGTACGCAGGCCGACTTTGGTGGGAGCCTTTTGGCCAGTGGGGTCAATATCATGCCCCAGGAAAACGATGCCAAAATAACCATCCAAGGGGCCATCAGGGTTGTTGTCCCACATGAAACCCACTTCAATGGGAACCCAGCTACCATCAGAAGACCGAACGGAACCTCTCCAGGAACCGGCCATATCATCTTCGGCAACACCTTCGCCACTGCGTGGACCAATATCACTGTCAGCAAAGAAACCAACATATACCCGTTGCACGTCTGTCACGCCAACGTTGGTGATTTTGTAATCGAAACCGACAAAGTCATCCACCTGGTCATTTTCCCACTGGAAACTGGTTTGCACCAATTCCAGATTCATGGGGGTATGATCCGGAAAGAATTCCTGGGACAAACGAGTGTTGTCATAATTGGTCAGGACAAACATTTGGTTACCGACCTGGCCAAAATCCTCGTCAATCTGGCCGTCAGCGTCGTCGTCCTTGCCATTGAGGGTTTCTTCGTCGATTTCTCCATCATCATCGTCGTCGTCATTGGGCATGGGGGCGCGACGACCACTGGCCGCGGTGTTCCCTGTTGGACGCATCAATTTTGTTCCAATGGCTTCATAAATGGTTGCTTCCAGCTCGTCAAGGGGCATCCATTCGGAACGGAAACCACCGGTGGAAACAAGCCTTTCTCCCAGAACCACTCCCCCAACCCAAAGGCCGGCAGCCCAGAGGTACTCATCACCACTGCCTGCGGGCCACTGGCAAGACGGTGCATCGGAGAAAGTAGTGGGTATGCTGAAGGCCGAACCGATGAGCCCCCAGTTGGTAATATTAATCTGCACTTCCCCCACATTCATGACGAAATCACCCTGAAGCTCAAAAATGCCCCCAGGGTTGTATCCCATTTCAATGATGGGGTTGGGCGTGTCCATGCGAGCCGCTGCCGGCATCGCCACACATACCATGAGCAGCAGGATGATACCGGAACCGGCCCAAAGAGCCTGGCTCCCGAATCCCTTACCCGATTTCATGATGGTGCCGATCATTCCAATCCTTTCAGCAGGTCTGCGACTCTCATCGCAGCTCCTGTGCAGTGCCCCTAGAAGTAGTACCCGATACCGATCCGGAACAGACGATGCTGACCGAAGGTTCTGGGATCCACGATGGGAATAAATTCGTCTTCACCGTCACCGTCGGCGTCCTGCAACAAAGCAGCGCCGTACTTGCCGGTTTCCGTCAGGTAGGGCATGCCTGCGTAACGCGCCCCATTAATCATGCCGGGATTGATGCCGCCGCCGCCAGGTGAGATAACCATATCCTGGTTCAGCAGATTGAAGGCCTGAAGCTGGAGAGACAGCCTTTTCCCATAGAAATTGATGTTCCGTTCAAGCTGAATATCCAGCTGGTAAGTTGCCGGCAAACGTCTGCTGTTTTCCAGCAAGGGGTCTTGCCGTTTGGCAAAGCGATCGTTGGGAGTCCAAGGAAAGCCACTGCCATAAGAGAAGGTAAAGGACGATGACCAGACACCAGGCTCTGCCAACAGGAACATGATGTTCAGGGTATGACGCTGATCCCAGTCCAAAGGCAATTCCTGGTTGGGCAGAAACTCCAGGCCTTCAGGATTTGAACCGAAAGCAGTGCTGGAAGCAACACCATCGGCGAAGGACAAGGTATAAGCCAACCGGAACTGGTAATGATCGCTGTACCGCTTGTCCAGAGTCATTTCAATACCACGGGCCGAAGCATAGGCCTTGTTGATATAGCGAGCAAGGGTATTACCAGTGCTCTCATCGGTCACGGTGGTTGAAGCGATCAGATCGTAGATATCCTTGCTGTAAAGCGAGAACTGGCCGGCGATATGATCGGTGAACTGATGCTTGATACCCGCAGAGTACTGAACTGTTGTTTCAGGATCCAGGTTGGGGTTACCCAGGATACCCGAGTTGCCCACAGGGTCCTGGCTGGCAAACAAATACTCACGGCTGGGGAACTGAACAAAACGACCATAGTGGAAGTAGAAACCATCACGTTCGGTAATAGGGAAGGCAAAACCAAGACGAGGCTGGAAAGCGGTCTTGTACTTAGACACGTTGGCATCGACGTCGTCGTTTTGAAGTTCGATGGCAGCAGCGGTGCCAGGTGAGAACATGTCCCAACGCAAACCGTAATTCACAACCATGCCTTCGTATTCCCAGCGATCCTGGGCATACCAGTAGGCTTCCGGGTTGTAGGTATGGAAGATGTTTCGGTTTTGACCCTGGCTCCATTCACCGGTGAACCGACTCTGGCGCATGATGGCCGGACTGTTCAGGGAATAGCGCTCCAGATCATTGTAGCGAATACCGGCACCGGTCTCCATGAGGTGACCATCCCAGCGATTGCTGATCAGTTCCAAATCGAGACTGTAAACCCGGCTGTACTCCTCGAAGTAGAAGTTGTTATCACTGGTGGTGACGAAATAACCGTTCAATGGATCGGTATAATAATCGGTACCGGTTTGGTACAGACGGTCCTGGCCGGTGAACAAGCTGGGAGACCAGATGCCACCATGATTGTAAAGCCATGGATCCTTGCCTTCGACGTCAGCGCGAGTATCGAAGGCCACCAATCCCAAACGAACGTTGTAGAACGTGCGCTCGGTCAGGTTGTGCCGCCACACAACTTTCCCAACCTGCCCGATGGACCGATTCTGGCCGCGGCGGTTGGCAGAGTTGAACTCGGAATAGGAACTATCCTGTTCCACGGTGCTGAAGGCTGAATAGGGAGAGCGGAAGCCGTCAAACGAGGCGTGGGCAACAACGGTGTGAATGCGATTGTCAGAGGCGCCCCGGACTTCCAGAACCGGCATCTGAATGTGCTGTTCACTGGCGTTGCGTTCATCAACCACCAACACACTGCGTGCATTCTCCAACATATGTTCGTACCAGGGGCCATAATAGACGGCAATTGACCGGCCGGTGGCAAAATATGCCAAACGCCCACCACTTGGGGGCAGTACTTCGGGAAGGTAAACAACCCGGCGAGCAAATCCGCTGACGCTCCAGTTGGGAGCATAGCTCTCGGAAAGTGTAGTGGAGTAGGTATACTCAGCCGTCACCTTTTTACTCTCGGACATGGTGTAAGCCAGTTTGATCGAGCCCTTGGCCGAGTTGAACTGGCGGCGGCGGAACTTGAACAAAGTAGTGTCGCCAATTTTGGCTTTGTACTCTGGACGGGGGGCCACGGAGGTATTTTCCGTATCGGTGAAAAGAAGGTCACCAGAAACTGAATAGGTCAAACCACTGAGAGGCAAGGGACCACCAAACTGATATTCCAAACGATCGTAGTTGGTATAGGTCTTATCCTGGCGCCCGAAATCATCCGTCAGGAAACGCACAGCCCCACCGAACTTCTGGCCACCTTCTTTGGTGATGATGTTCACCACTCCGGACAAGGCGTTGCCATACTTGGCATCGAGTCCGCCAGTGGCCATGGCCATGTTTTCAACCGAGAGGGTGGAAACTTCCATGTGACCGCCACCCAAGGGGTTGTTGACTGCCACACCGTCCATTTGGTAGGAAATTTCACCAGAACGGCCACCACGCACATAAAGCTCACCAGCGCGGGAAACCACCCCGGCATTCTTGGAGAGGGCGTCTTCGACTGAATCGATGGCGAATTTTTCGAAGGTTTCAGAGCTGATGGTTTGCTCGTTGATGGCGCTCTTGACTTCAACCATGTACTCAGCGCCTTCGACATTGAAGGCTTCCAACTGATCAACAATGACTGTTTCCAAGGCAAAGGTAAGACTTGCCGTCCGACCGCTTTCCAGGACCACGGTTTGTTCCACGGGGCCATAACCCAAGTACAGGATTTTTACGGTATAGGTACCGGGACGCATCCCCTGAAAATAAAACTGACCACCACCTAGAGACATGGTCCCCCGGGTGGTTCCTACCAAAAGTACATTGGCATAGTCGAGAAGTTCACCAGTCTCTTTGTCCCTGACGATACCCTCAATGGTTCCGGGGGCCTGTGCCGAAGCGACAGCCGGATTCATGAGGTCAACGATTTGGACAACGCTAGTGACCATGAGCATCAGCAGAAGTGACTTCAAAGTCCAATTGATCCGGTGGCGCCGGAGCATAAAGGAGCTCCTTTCGGGGGAAGCTTTTCCGACCGAAACTGGGTTCGGGTGTGAACCTGTGATCTGGTATCTATAGTTTCGCACTGATCCTTAGCCGGGCAGTGTGGGGGTGCCATACCTGGCGGCATTAATCCTATTTGAATTTGCCGTCCTATCTTGCTGCATGGGACTTTCGGTGGTTTATCCGGAACTCCTATTGCAACTGATGTTTGAATATAGAGATTGGCCTATAACGTGTCAATAAAAGTTGATGGCCCATCAGATTCAACAACCGGACAACGGGAAAGATGACCATCTTTCACTTCTACCAATGGAGGCAAAACCTTGTAACAAGATGAAATAACCTCATTACAAAACGGAGCCCAAGGGCACCCCTCCCCTGTGAATTGCTTTGCAGTGGATGCTGTTTTATTCCCTCCCTGCCATCGCAATTGATCCGCCCGCAGGGCGTTGGGTCCCGCCGCGAGCAACTGAAGCGTGTAGGGATGCCGGGCTATTGCTCGGCCAAGACCGGGATACACTTCCAAAATCACACCCTGGGACATGACCATTATCTGCCCGCACCAGCGATGCAAAAGATCCAAATCATGAGAAATATGCAAGACTGCCAGGTTTCTTTGTTCCATGATATTTGCCAGAAGAGACATAATTCGTTGGGTGGCAACCGGGTCCAGCGCGCTGGTGATTTCGTCCGCGATCAAAATCTTTGGGTCCACGGTCAGGGCCCTGGCCAAGGCTATCCTCTGATTTTGTCCGCCGGAAAGTTGATGTGCAAACCGATCAATGACTTCGGGCCCCAATCCAACTTCAGCCAAGAGCGCTTCAATGCCAAGTTGCCGGTGCCGCGAGGCCTCGCCCAACATTTGGAAAACACGCTGCCTTGGGTTTAGGGAAGCAACGGGGTCCTGAAACACCAACTGCCCGCTGCTGCGGACTTTTCTCAGGACCTCACCCGTGGAATTCCGCAGGTCGGCTCCCGCCACCAACAGAGCACCCGAATCAATGGGGATCTGCCCCACCAAAGCCCTGGCCAGGGATGTTTTCCCGCAGCCCGATTCACCGGCCAGCCCCACACTGCACCCCGGAAACAACTCCAGGTCCACTTTATCCACTGCCCGAAAACCAGAGGCATCGGTGCCGGCAAGCCCGCCCCAACGCTTATTCCGATGTTCAACAACCAGCCCCCGAGCTTGCAATACAGGTTCCAACGGTTGGGATTTGGAGTTCTGCTGCTCTCCCAGGTGGTTATTTGGGGACAAATCTGATGCAAAGACACCGTCTTGCAACTGGCCCTTGTCCATGATGTAGGAGCGTTCGGTGAGCAATTCCACCAGACTGGGGTCATGAGAAATGAACAAAAGAGCCATGCCACGCTTGCGCCTGATCTCCTGGACCAGGGCCAAAATATCCCGTTGCACGGTGGGATCCAAGGCTGTGGTGGGTTCATCGGCGATCAACAAATCGGGTTCGCAGGCCAGAGCCGCTGCCAAAAGAACCCGCTGCCTCATGCCGCCGCTCAACTGGTGGGGATATTTGCGGCTGATCTCATGAGCCGGAGTGAGGTGCACTTCCTCCAGCAATTTTAAACTTTCCACCACAGCCTGGGATTGGCGCCCGGGATGATGCAGGGCCCATGATTCGGCAATCTGACGACCCACCCGAATGACCGGATTGAGACTCGTGGCTGGTTCCTGAAGGATCAAGGCCATGGCCCCACCCCGCAATTGTTGCCAGCTCTGGTCATTATTCAAGGCCAGCAAACGCCCCCGCCAGAAAATACTACCCCGGATTTGAGCCGAAGCGGGCAATAATCCACAAAGCGCCCGGGCCAGCAGACTTTTTCCGCACCCGGAGGCACCGGTTAAAGCAACGGCCTCCCCTGGTTCGATTTTCAGATCCACACCCTCAAGGACAGGCAGGAGTTGGTCCTGGTCATCGAGAAAACCCAGATGCAGGTTTTTCACCAAAAGCAGAGGGTCAGTCATTGGCTGAACCTCCAGTCTGGTGACGGGGATCCAGGGCCCGGCGAATATCATCGGCCAAAAGATTGTAGCCGATGACAGTGAGTGCTATGGCCAGGCCCGGGAAGGTGGTCAGCCACCAGGCATCCAGAAGATGATCGCGACCCAGTTGAATCATGGCTCCCCAGCTGATCCCAGGCTCCTGGATTCCCAGACCTAGAAAGCTGAGAAAGGCCTCGGTAAGGATTGCCCCGCCCACGCGCAAGGCCGCTGTCACGACAATTATTGGCATCAGGTTGGGAAGAATATGCCTGAGGGCTACTTGCATTGATGACAATCCCAGTCCACGGGCTGCATGCACAAACTCTCTTTCCCGAAGGCTGAGAACTTCGGCCCGAACCAGACGAGCCACGGGCATCCAACCGGTCAACCCAATGACCAGCATCACCAGGGCCAAAGAGGGTCGAGCCAGGGAAACCAACAGCAGGACCAGAAACAAACGGGGGAAAGCCAGAAAAAGGTCGGTCACCAGCATCAACAATCGGTCCAGGCGGCGGGATCCGAGCCCGGCCGCCAGGCCCACAAATGTCCCCAGGCCCACCGCCACCAGCACGCTGATCCAGCCAACAAGCAGGGAAACCCTGGTGCCGTGAATCAACCGAACCAGGATATCACGACCATGGATATCGGTGCCCATGAGATGGGATGTGGAAGGAGCTGCCAGTCGTTCGGTGGCATCACCCAGAGCGGCAGGGTCGCCCATGGGTAACAGCGGCACCGCCAAAGCCAGAATCACCAGGGACAGTGAGATTAAAAAACCAGGCCGCTTGATCACTTTGGGTCCTCCCGACTGCCGAGACGAACCCGTGGATCAATTAGGGTATAGAGAATGTCAGCCAGCAACGATCCCAGAACGACTGCCAGGGAGGCCACCAGGGTTGTGATCATGATCACCGGATAATCGCGGGTGCCAATGGCCTCTACGGTGACTCGTCCCATTCCAGGCCAACCAAAGATAACTTCAATGACCACCGCACCACCGAGCAGAAAAGGCAGATGCAGGCCAACCAAAGTTGCCAGGGGCAGCAAGGCGTTGGGCAGGGCGTGCCCAAACATGAGAGGCCAGTGCCGAACTCCCCGAGAACGAGCCGCCAGGATGTAATCCTGGTCCAGAACTTCATCGAGACTGGTGCGCAAGTAGCGCGCGGTGCCCATGAACATGCTCAAAGCTAGAGTTGTCACCGGCAAAATCATGTGTTTCAACAAATCGGCAAATCGACCCATTGGGCCCATGAAATTTGCGTCAGCGGCATGCATCCCTCCGGTGGGCAGCCAACCCAGGAGCCCTCCGAAGACCAGGATGAGCATCAAACCCAACCAAAATGGCGGCACGGAATAGAACAACAAGCCTACACCCTGAATCATTCCATCGACGGGGCGTCCTTTTTGGCTGCTCATGACCAGGGCGGCGGAAATGGCCAGCAAAAGATGCAAGGCATAGGAAGTGAGGGTTAAGAGCAGGGTGATGGGGAGGGTCTCGGAGATGATGTCGGCAACGGGTTGGTGACGGGCATGGCTGACACCCAAATCACCTCGAGAAAGATTGCCCAACCAAAGAGCGTACTGCCGGACCAGACTCTTGTCCAATCCCAGTCGCTGCTCCAGAGCCTCCCGGTCTTCCTGCCGAATGTTCTCCCCCACCATCAAATCCATGGGGGTTCCGGGAGCCAGACGCACGATGAAAAAGACCGCTGTCAACAGCAGGAATACCAGGAGCACGGATGATAGGATTCTTTGGCCCAGCCAACTCAGCATACAGCACCTTCACAAAATTAAGTTGTCTGATATTAGTGAGATTGCGACCTGAGCGTCAACCCAAGGATTAACTCGGATAATTTTCAACTCATTGCAGACTGCAATGAACGAGGGGCTTCCTGCATCTTCCTGAGCACTTCCCAACCGGGACCAGGGAATTACAAACGTCCTCATAGTTCCTCATTGTTCCTAATGGCTCCTTATGGCAGCCAACAGTTCCCCAGCATGAAAACATTGTGGGCAGGTATGGTTCTTCCAGCTTCGGACCATCACCCCACGCCACCGACTTGTTCGGTTTCGTGACCATCCTGATAGAGAGAGGACCGCCATGACCACCAACAACCCTTTGCGCAGGGAAGGTCCCGGCCGAAGCACTTCACTGTTGCGTCATTTAATTTTCACCCTGGTGATCGCCATTGCTTTGGGCATGATGGGCGGCTGTGAGATCAACCGACCCGAAATGCCCACCTTTGACACCACCTTGACCATTCCCCTGGGCTTGGAACGCATCGACCTCCTGGAAGTCCTCGAGGATGAAGAATTCCTGCAAATAGCCGACGATGGTGGTTTGAGCTTCTTCATTGAAGGCGATCCTGACACCATGGGTTTCGATTTCGAACTTTCGGCGGATATTGACCCCCAAACTATCGAAGAGGGTTTGGGCGACTTCAGTCTGGCCGCCATCGATCCCATCAGTTATGCCTTTGAATTGGGTCAGATCTGGGCCCCCGCTGATGGAGCAACGGATCTATTATCGGTTGTACCAGGTTTCCCCATTGATGTGTTGAGTGATCCCCAGGACGTGCCTGACGTGGAAAGCGCAATCCTGGCCAGTGGGTCGGTTTCCGTGACCATGGACAATGGCTTGCCGGTTCCTGTTGGAGCCGCATCCGGCCCGGATCAAATTGTGATGACCATGGAAGATCCAGCCAGTGGCGTCCCCTTTGCCACCTTTGTATTTCCCGAAATCCCCAGTGGAGGCAGCTCAAGCCAGACCGCGGATCTGGCAGGCGTCACCCTGCCCGGCGAGGTCACTGTGCGCTTGACTGGTGGCTCCCTTGGCAGCGGTGGACAGGTTGTCACCGTCAATGGAACGGACAGCATTTTCGTCGAGGCGCAATTCACTGATTTGGTGGTTTCATCGGCCATGGCTGTTGTGGGGGCCCAGAGCTTCCAGACCAGTTTTGAAACCGAATTGCCAGCAGACTATGAACTTGAGCACGCCGTCATCAGCAGTGGAACGATGGGAATGGATATCACCAACGCCATGCCCATGCCCGCCCAGGTTGTCCTGACCTGGAATGATTTGATGAACCTTCAGGGCGATCCACTGAGCGTGACCTATGACTTGGCCGCCGGTCAAAGTGAGAGCGGGAATATCGACTTTAGCGGATATATCCTGACTTCAAATGGTGCTCCGTTGACTGCCCTGGAAGCGATTGTGGATATCACCACCCCAGGCAGCAATGGTGCCAGTGTTTCGCTGAGCTCTGACGTTGGGTTGACGGCCGACCTGCTCGGCGGCACCATCGAATTCAGTAGTGTCACCGGCTTAATACCCGCCTATTCGGTTCCCATCGACCCAATTGTGGAAGAAGTTGACTTGCCCGACGAGATGGATGGGCTGCAATTGGTAGCTGCCAGCATGATCCTGCATGTAACAAATTCCGCCGGACTGCCAGCCGATTTGGACATGACTCTCACCGGCACATCGGCTGCGGGCCACACGGTGACCATGGCTGTGGATGAACGCATCATGGCAGCCCAGGACCGGGCCATCACCACGGACATTGTTTTGAATGAGAGCAACAGCTCCATCCTTGATTTCCTGAACAACCTACCGGACAACATTAGCCTGGCCGGTAACGTAGATGTTGGCGGAGATGGCACCACTGGAACGGTGCATGTGGATGACTATGCGGTAGTCTCTTGGGACATCACCGCACCTGTTGAAGTCATCATCATCGGCACCACCCTGGACAGTGATCCCTCGGCATTGGATTTGGACCAGGATATGCGCGACATGATTGGTGACCACGCCCGAGGCGCCCATATCCAGACAGAGATTCTGAATCACCTGCCGCTGGCTGTGGAGTTGTTCATCAAAGCCGGCACCACTACCAGCACCATCTCCTCCGCCCCGTTGCTGGATATCGGCCCTCTGTTGGTGGACGCCGCCATGGTTGACCCCATCACGCATT
>JAUUYW010000585.1 GCA_030590265.1 Candidatus Krumholzibacteriia bacterium | reverse complement strand
CGCCGCCGCGGCCAGTTCGTGGGTTTCACAAACTCCCTGGGTCCATTGCATCAAATCAAAAAACACAAAATTCCCCGGCCGAATTTCCTGCACTCCCGAAAGATCTTCCACAGTGCGGCAGCTGGGTGTATCGCCAACGGAGAGCAACAGCTCATCCGCCAGGTCGAGTTCCTTGGCAACGGCTTCCAGCCGCCTGCGGGTATGTTCCCAGATGGTTGTGATTTCCTGAGCAGACTGAGCGTGATAACTGTCGCCACTGTGGGTCAGCAAACCTGCTGGATGGTGTCGCACTCCTAAATTTTCACAGATGCTTGCCAAGGTGGTTTTGTCCTGCCAATGAACACCCGTGCGCCCATATCCCGTATCAATCTTGATCCAAACTTTAAATGGCAATTCCGGTCGTGAGGAAACACTGGCCGCCGCAGCTGCAGAGTCCACCGTCACTGCCAGCATCCCACCGCGTTGGTGCAGCTCTTTGGCCAGGATCTCAATGCGGGGCCACTCCAGCGGGTTCAAGAGGAAGGCAATGGTGATATCCCTCCAGCCGTGGGCTGCAAAATATTCGGCCATCTCCACGGATGAGACGGTGATGGCCTCAACACCTTCATCGGCAAACCACTGCCCAACGTCGGCGCTTTGGTGGGTTTTAAAATGTGGTCGAAAAACCGCTCCAGCAGCCTTGGCCTTGGCGAGCATGGCCCGGATGTTGGCCCGGGCCTGAGCCTCATTCACCAAAATGCCGGGACGGGTGAAACCGAGTTGACGCAGAAATTTGCTGGTGGATTTCATTCGGCTTCGGATTGGGCCCAGTCGGCGAATCGCAAGTCGGGATCAGGGCCCGGGTCCGAAGGGCTGTCCGGGCATTCCATCATGCTTTTCAATCTCTGGCGGCCTCGAGTCAGCCGGGTTTTCACCGTGTTCTCGCTGATGTCCAGGGTGGTGGCCACTTCCCTGGTTTTTTGGCCTTCCCAGTAGTGCAGAATAAAAATATCCTGATCCTGCTCGGGAAGATTATGCAGGCACTGAAAAATAAAATGGTGGCTCTCGGTGAGAATCAGATTGTCCAGCATTCCACTTTGGGGGTCGGCGGCCATTTGCTGGGTGCCATCGCCGGCCACGGTGCTGAGCCGAGCTTCACCGGCGTAGTGCTTTCGAATTTCGTTGGTGGCGATTCGGAACAACCAGGACCCAAGGGTGAAACCCTGCCATTGAAATTCGTGAAGATGGCTGAGGGCTTTGGTGAAGGTCAGGGCGGTCAGGTCGCGGCTCAGCTCGGCGTCGCCGGTGCGAACCATGATGAAACGGCCGATTCGGTCGGCGTATTTGTCGTAGAAGAATTGGAATTCTTCCGGGTCGCTCAACGCGGAATCAAGCCACTCCTTCTCCAGGAGCAGCTCATTTTTTGGAGCGGGACGACGGCATCCGTCCACATTTGAAGGCGAGGTAGACATGAGCAGATTTTAACCCAGAAAACCGAATTTGTCACCCATGCAAACTTTTATCAAAGACGAGGGTTGCCAGAAGCCATCACCT
>JAUUYW010000366.1 GCA_030590265.1 Candidatus Krumholzibacteriia bacterium | reverse complement strand
GAACCCAATTGAGGAAGATCATTTTGATTCCAAGATTCTCCTTCGATGTGAAGGAACCATTCCAATCCGGACATTACATAGTTGGGTTGAAATACTGCGGGCAACCCGTCACGCCCTCGATTTCTCTGCATGACACGGCACAAATCGGCCACCATGGAGCTGTCTTCCAGGGTCGAGCCCCAATAAACTTCGGGAAAGGAACCGGGGTTGATCTCATCGCGCTCGAAGCTCGACAGCATATCCGCATCGGGTACAAATCCCTGAAGGCCCCAGTCATCACTTTCCAGGGCAACGGCTCGCATGGACCGCCAATCCACCGGACCACCACGTTTGCCCAGGACAAAAGAAATCCCCAGCAGGCCTGCAAAAACCAACAAAAGGAACAACCAGGGAATTACCTTCTTCATAAAAATTCTCCATCAGGCAATGAGGCCCGACACTATCCTTGCCAACGGGCCCACCAGAAATTGCCGTAGGCCAACCCATCCCGTTTGATGGCCTCAGCCAAATTGACGGGTTCTCCGACCGGCTTGCCCCCATCCCCGGAAAGCATTTCCAGGACCAGATCACTATTCGGGCTCATTTCGTTTCGATCCATCCCCGACACCCAGCGAGTTTCGGCATTTGCCAGGCCGGCCATAACCTTGAATTCTGCCAAAGGAACCAGTGGTCCCCGCCCGGCAGGCATCAACCTGAACAGGAAATCCTGGAAATCCTTATAATTCTTTTCCGGGCCAGGACGGGAAGAAGGCTCATCTTCGAAGATGAAGAGGGCTCCACCGGGCTTCAGCAATTCCATCCATCGGCCCAGAAACGCGGCTTTGGGATCATCCGAAATGATATGCCGAAACAGATTGGCCGCAACCACCATATCAAAAGATCCAGGTTGCAATGGAGGTTGATGAACATCACCGACCACATCGGCAACCGTTCCGGCGGCCCTGCCCATACGATCCAATCCGACCATCTCGACACCCTGATGATCCATCAGGGCGAAGAACTCTCCATCGCCGCAGCCTAGGTCCAAAACCCGGCCTGAGTTCTGCAAACAGGATTCAAAATGATCGAGGAATAGATCCGGCAACGGAGAAAAGGACATGAGGTTCTCCGCAGGGTATGCTTGATAAAATCTACTTGGTGTTGTCGGATCCCGGGTCGACGGCAGCCGGATCCGGATTCTCTTCCGTAGGTGTGCCCGTGGTTCCCTCAAGGATTACCTGTCGAGCGACACGTCGTCTGGCGGACTGAAGGTCGATGATATCTGCCACATCCTGCCCCATATTCCCTCGAAGCTGATCCAGACGATCATCAAAGCCCAGGATATAGAGAACTTCCGTAAATAAATCCAGCCCGCGTTGACGGTTCTCCATGTGTCGTTGGGCACCCAATTGAGCGGCCCACATCCATCCCACCATGGCCGGCAAACCAAGCCAGGCCTGATTCAGAAAATCACTGAGGGAAAACAAAATAGTGCCGGCGGTAATGGCCAACAAATAGGTCACCGCTCCACGGGGCGTAAAGCCCAAACGCAACAAACGATGATGCAGATGGTGGTCATCGGCCAGGAAGATGGAGCTACGACGCCTGAATCGCCGGAAAATGGTCGTGCCTGTATCCCAGATGGGAACAATCATCGGAGCGAGCATCAGCGGCAGGCTCAACCCCTCCTGGGACCCCAACTTCATGATCAGACTGGCCAGAACCAATCCCATCCACATGCTTCCCGAGTCCCCCAGGAAAATTTTTCTGGAGCTGATGTTCCAATAAAAGAAGGCCACCGTGGCGCCGCACAGGGCTGAAGCAAAGAGCAGGGAATACATCTGCCCCACGGCCAAGGAGATAATGACCAGCGTCAAGGAGGCAAGAATACTGATCCCGCTGGCCAGACCGTCCAGGCCATCGATCAGGTTCATGGAATTGATAAAGCCCAGGTACCAGAAGAGAGTGAACGGCCAAGCCCACCCCCCCAGCTCAATAAGACCCAGACCTGGCAGAACCAGGGTATCAATTCGCTGACCAAAGAGCATCAGAGCGACGATAACAACCAGTTGGCCGTATAGTTTCTTCTCGGCATGAATACCGAAACGGTCATCGCCCACTCCCAGGGCCAGCAGGGCCAAGCCCGCACCGATGAGAATGCCCAGCCAGGACCAGGGCAAGGGAGTGCGCAGAACAATGTTTTCCAGAAAAAACAGAGCACAAAAGAAGGAAATGAAGATCGCCATGCCCCCGGTCCGGGGCACCGGCTCCCGATGGGGACGACGATATCCAGGGTGATCCACAATCTCGGTCAGGAAACCGAGATTCCTGAAATGAGGCTGGACCAGCCAAGACATAAGAAACGCTACGACAAAGCCGAGCGCGGCGATAACTCCAAGATTCACGATTCCTCCCTGAAAATCCGCATCCTGAAACCAGGAAGCATAATCCACTTTTGCGGAAACTATTCCAATCGGAGCAGATGGGCAATGATTATTTAGTATCCAGCACATGATGATATTCTTCACAAGTTAGGCGTGCGGTCTCATCCCACGTCCAATCCAGGGCACGAGCCAGGCCACGGGCGCTAAGATCCTCCATGATATCTCGATTCCAGGTCAAGGTGGCCAATGCCTTGGCCATTTCTTCAATGTTATCAGGATTCACCAGTAGAACGCAACTGCCCCCGACTTCGGCCATGGCTCCACGGTTTGATGTCATTACCGGCAGTCCGGCCGACATGGCCTCCAGAATGGGGAAGCCAAACCCTTCATGAAAAGAAGGAAAAAGCAATGCCCGAGCCAAGCGATAGCGTTCCCACAGATCGTCTCCGGATCGATAATCCAACAGATGCAAGCGACCGGAACCCTTCAACCGGGCCAACGCGTCCTTCACCGCTGCATCCTTCCAACCTCGGGGCCCAGCCAGGTGCAGGTCAGGAATTTCTGCCGCTTTTCGCCCATCTTTCAATGCCTGGTCCAAAAAGAGTTCATAGGCACGGACCAGTCCCTGTAGATTCTTGCGAGGTTCCAGGGTGCTGACAAATAGAAAATAAGGTTTTTCTTCTTCGGCCGCACTCTCCTGGGTAGACACGGAGGGGGTTGCCAACATCCGTTCCCGCGAGCGCCACACCCAGCTTGGGGTGGCAAACCTGGTGGTGGCGATCTTTCCAGCCAGGTCCGGAAAGGCGTAGGCCAATTCCGACCCGGTGGCCTCGGAGTTGGCCAAAATCCGGGTGGCCCTAGCCAATACCCTGGGCGCCAGAAAACGATAGTAGGCCAAACGGGGCTGTTCAATTGTTTCGGGGAAGTCCTGCCAGGTCAGGTCATGAACCGTGACCACAGAGGGACAATTCAGTCTCAAAGGACCAATGAACTGCATACTGTGCAATAAGCTTGCACCCAATTGTCGGCAAAGCCGTGGCAATTGGAACTGGGTGAACAATGCCTTACGCAGGAGGTTACCGCGAGCTCCTGGACATTCGAGCACTCGCCAGCGATCAACTCCATCCAAGAAAGGAAATAATTCCGGATTGGTAGTCAGGACTACGAAATCAAGTCCTCGATCCTCCTTGGCCATGGCCTCCACGAGCTCCAGAACAGAACGACCGACGCCGCTAATCCGAGGCCTCAAAACCAACGCGTCCAGAACTATAGGCCCGAATCCGTTCATGGCCCTCCCCTTCCGGGCAATCCTGGTCCATAGTTTTTTTCATCCTCAGCGCCCAAATCTTCCCCACCAGGAGAATCATCTTTCAGCGCGGCCAGGAGCAACCCGAGAGCTACCCAAATGTGGGGTAGATTGTATTGCG
>JAUUYW010000256.1 GCA_030590265.1 Candidatus Krumholzibacteriia bacterium | reverse complement strand
AGGGCCAGGGCGATCTCACTGATGGTGCCGCCGGTTCCCCGACAAGCCACCACCACATCGCTGCTCAATACATTGATGGCGTTGCGCCCCGCCCCCATGCCACTAGGGATGACAATATCCAAACCCTCGGACCCTTGGTCACGGTCTTCATCGTAAAGAACGCCGATGGTCAAACCACCCGCTTCGTGGGCACCGGTTACCGAGGCCTGCATCACACCGGTTGGCCGTCCTCCGGAAAGCAGGGTCCAACCATTCTCGGCAATGAGACGACCAATTTCACGGGCATTTTCAAGAGTCCGTTCATCGGCAGAGCAACCACCCATGACTCCACTTATGGTCTTGCGCATCAATAGCCTTCTTTCCGAAATTTTTCAGGATCCGACAAAATATTTTCCAGATAACTGGTGTCCACCTCGGGACGAAAATCACCGGCAGGAAGGAAGTTGAAATCCACCCGTCCGGCACCCAGGCCCTGGGCCAGCATGCTCAAAGTCATGGTGGCCGATCTCTGGGCCTCGCCAGTGGTTTTGTTGACCAGGTCTGCAGCAAAACGCCTGGCCTGGGTCTTGGTTTCACTGATCAATTTGTTCTTGGCTTCCACACTGAAACCACCTGTGAAAACCCGCCCGATGACTTCGGGCATTAGCCAGGGCAAGAGTTCGGTTTTGTCCTCACTGTGAATGCGCATGTCGCGAATGCGCACTTCGTGGTTGCAAGGGGGCATGAGAATCTCATAACCATTCTCGCCGGTTTTGTTGATGCTGAACCTGGGGTCGTTCAGGTCGTACTTGAAATCCACATCGAATTCGATGACCAGGGTGATGCGTTGTTCCGACAAAAGCCAGTTCAAGTACTTCTTGCCAAACTCGCCGAACCAGTGATCGCTGGCAGTGATCACTTCCTTTGTCATGATGCGAAAAGCGTTCAGTTCGCCCATGGCTTTCATGCTGGTGATGAAACTTTCATGGGTGACTACATCAGCCATCTTCCCACTTTTACCTCGTCCGCGACGGGCAAACTTCCATACACCATAGGCGATCAAAGCCGAAACCAGGCCACCGCCAAAACCAATCAGCAAATAATCCATGAAGGAAAACTCTCCTGGCAGGGTTGCAAAAGTAGAATGCTAACATTACAGAGAATGACAAAAGACCCACCACCAATCAAGCAATGATCAGGTGATGGGTCAAGTATCTGTCGGGGCAGTTGCCTTAGGCGGGTTGCTTTTTCATGATTCCAGCTAGCTGCCGACCTCCAAATATAAAGTTGAGGGTAGGCCAGGAAGTCATGGAATCCGGGATGCTGGTGTCTTTTTCCATCAAAACAGCCCGGCTGGTGGTTTGGCCATCCAGATATATGGCCAAACGATCCACTTGATCCCGACTCAGGGCCTGAGGATCAACCAGAACCAATTCGACTTCGCTGCTGCCGGGTTCCTGATTGAAATAGCTTTCCATGGGATAAGTCTTGTGCCCCAAATGTTTCAGCAAACAACCTACCAGATCGCGGCGAGGTTCGTCGGTGGTCACAACAACACAGTTCATGGCCGGTAGATTGTGATCTGCTTGGCCGCGGGAGGCTCCTGTCCCGGAAATCTTCATGAATTCGGCCATCTCGTCGATTTTTTGTTCCATGTCGTCGAGAGCGGCGCAGAGATTTTCCGGCTTGAGTCCGGCTGCCTGGCGCAATCGGTTCAAATCATTCTCAGATGCGTCGGTCTCAAAATCTCCGCCATGAATGCAGGCCAGGATATCTGCCAGGGCCACCAAATTGGTCAACGGCTGTTCTCCCCCTGCTGCTACTTCCACATCATGGTGATAGCGCGCTGCATCGGAGAATGATTCGGGAAGTTCCCAGAATTTCAACAAGCCCTGTCCCAACTTGGCGTGGGTGAACCCGGTTTCATCCAGTTCTTTTTGCAACCGTTCCGAGGCTGGCAGCTCAAGGATTTCAGCATAGGTCTCAGGCACGCTGGCAGCCAGCACATAGGCTCCGATGTCGTGCATCAGGCCGGCAATAAATGCTTCTTCAGGATCAGTGCGTCGATTGACAAAAGGCGCCAGCGCCTGGGCGGCCGCCGCGGTGGCCATGGCGTGGGACCAATACCCGGCCATATCCTTCTTGGACCCCATACCCGACAACGCCTCCACCGTGCCAAATCCCAGAGCCAGATTGCGAATTCCCGAAAAGCCCAACAGCACAACGGCCCGGCTGATGGTGGTCACTTCCGAAGTCACCCCGTAAAATGAGCTGTTCACGAGTTTGAGGACTTTTCCAGCCAGCATTCCGTCGCCGGAGAGCACCTTGGTGACATCATCGGCAGAGGAACCGTCATCGCTCATGACCTTCAGCAGTTGACGTGTCACCGCGGGCAAAGGCGGCAAATTGCGCATAACGGTCATAATGCGGGCTTGGATTAATTCGGAGGACATGGGAACTCCCGGAGCTGATAAGTTCAGAATTTGTTCAGAATCCATACCTGAATCCGGGTATTATTTCGGCAGACGGCAGCTGGACTTTACTTCCGACGGCTTGATGGAGGTTTCAAACCGCGAGAAATCATGTCCCCATACTTGTCGTGAACTTCATCCATCAACTGGTCCAACTTGCGATTTTTTGTTTTCCCCGGGTCGGCAAACAACTCTCCCTGGGTTTGACCGGCGGAGCTCAAATTGGAGGCGGTCACCCCGATGAGGCGCAAAGCCCTGCCCCGGCGTCCCAGTTTGTCCATCAGCAGGTGACGAGCCAGATTGCGGATTTCCACCGAACTGTCCGTTGGTTCCGCCAGGCTTTCGCTGCGCGTATAAGTCGAAAAATCACTGTAGCGAGCCTTCAAGGTGATGGTTTTGGCCACAAAACCCTGGGCACGCACCCGGCGGGCGATTTTATCGGAAAGATGATCCAGCACACCCTGAAGGTGTTCGGCGCTGGCGATGTCTTCGCCAAAAGTCACCTCGTTGCCGATGGACTTGGCTTCGTGGGACGGAATCACCGGCCGCGTATCGTGCCCCACCGCCAGTTGGCGCAAATGTCGGGCATGGTCTCCAAATTGGTGCACGGCCAGATCTTCCGGGATGGCCAAAAAATCCCGCACAGTGCGAATGCCGTAGCGGGCCATCTCCTTTTGCGAAACCTTGCCAACGCCCCACAGGCGTCCTATTGGCAACTCCGCCAGAATTTCCCTGGCCTTTGCTTCGGGGATGACCACGAATCCTGCGGGTTTTTCCAGATCGCTGGCCAGCTTGGCTAAAAATTTATTGCCGGCTACGCCTACCGATGCCATCAGTTGAATTTCGTCCAGAATGCGTTGCTGGATGAGTCGTCCAATGTTTTCAGCACTTCCAAATAGACGTCGGCAACCTGTGACATCGAGAAAAGCCTCGTCGATGCTCAAAGGTTCAACCAGAGGAGTAAAGTCGCGAAAAATTGCTCCGATTTGGCGACTGATTTCCACATAGCGATCCATGCGACCACGCAGAAAGACACCGTCCGGGCACAGTTTGATGGCCCGGGCTGCGCTCATGGCACTGTGCACACCAAAAGCCCGGGCTTCATAGCTGGCGGCCGAAACCACTCCGCGACCTTCGGGAGTACCGCCGACAATGACTGGTTTGCCTTTCAGGGAAGGGTCATCTAGAACCTCGACCGAGGCATAGAAGGCGTCCATGTCCACGTGCAGGATGGCTCGAGCGCCGATGGTGTCGAAGTTGGTATTCATAAGATTCAATTTCGCATTTTATTCGTCAAAATGCACGAAAAAAAGCCCGCCGGAGATTGCGCTCCGGCGGGCAGGGTCCCAGTGGATGGGAAATCAACCTAGAAGGCGGTCATGAAACGCATCTGTACATAGTTGAAGTCGTAGTCACCCATGTACTGGTCATCCTTGCCGTTGGCGAACTCATCGTTGTCGATGATGCCGTAGTTCAGCATGAGACGAACGTTGGGGTTGGGGTAGTAGTTCACTCCCAAGGTGAAGGAGGTGGATCCACCATTTTGCTCATCAGCGGTTTCGTCGTTCAGATCCACGGTGGAGTAACGCACTGCCACTTCCCAGGCGCCGCTTTTGGAACTGGGAACCACCCGGGCGAACTCGGCGTCTTGGTAGTCATAGTGGTGCATGTCGTCCGTCAAGAAGAAGCTGACAAAGGCGTAACCACCATTGTAAGAGATGCTCTCCCTGTTGTCGTCAACATCGCTGGATGCGTAACGATCGATGGCGGTGGCCATGTATTCACCCTGGAACATGAGACGCTTGTTCACATAAGCCAGTTCGCCGCCAAAGACGCTGTACTTTTCCACATCCTTGATCTTGGCGTAGACAAACTTGGTATCAGAAACGTTGCTCTCGGGACGGGTGTTGAATTTGACACTCGAAACACTGCGATCGCCCGCATCATCAGCGGCACCCACAAAGGTGGGTTTCTGCATGGTTCCGGAAGCGCCAACCAACAGTGTGCTCTCATCAGTGCTGATGGGGGCCCAATTGACCCGAGCAGCAAAGCTAATCTGCTCGTTGGCTTCTTTCACGAAATCGTCAACATCTGCACCAAAGACAGATACGGCTACCCGGTACTTGGGATCCCATTTGGCAATTTCAAGACCCATGCGTCGGCCCACAACAAAAGGCTCGGTGGCCTGGCTGCGTTCCATGAACATGAGATTGCGGCTGGTGGTCACTTCTTCGAGACCATTGGGCTGACGGAAGTTACCAACGCGGACATGGCCGGTGCTGCCGAAAATACCCTTGTAACTGATGTAGGCATCTTTCACTGCGGTGGCTTCTTCGGCGAAATCCAGGTCGATTTCTCCGTACCAGTCGTTCCACAGCTGGGTTTTCAGGGCAAAGCGGGCCCGGCGCAGAATAAATCCACCAGCCAGACTGTCCTGTTTCTCCCAGAAATCTTCGTAGTCATCATAATCACCGCTGTCGGGATCATAAAGGGGACCATCATCAAAATAGGAAGCCATATCCAGGTAAACCCGGGCGTCGACCCACCATTTGAAGGCACTGTCATCCGACTCGAAAACCAGGATACCATCTTCTGCGGTGGCATTCAGCGTTGAGGAATCGGCAAAGGCGGAACCGGCCAGGGTGACCAGCACGGCGACCATGGCCAATCTTACCAAATAACTGCGCATTTCTCATTCTCCTTGCTTGGGTAAAGGACCGACCGCATGTTGCCGAGAGCAAAATATTTCATCTGCCATCGACATTAGATTTTGTGGTCGTCCAATTATTCCCCCCGGCAAAACCGGCGGAAAAACTTCATTTTCAATTAGCTCTTCTTTCCAGTCATATCTTTCCTGTCTT
>JAUUYW010000363.1 GCA_030590265.1 Candidatus Krumholzibacteriia bacterium | reverse complement strand
GGCCGCGGCATCGTACACATCCTGATCCAGGGGAAGGCCGTTCTTGAGGCAATAGATCAGACGATAATCCATGATGAAGTCCATGCCGCCATGACCACCCACTTTCCGGGCAATGTCGCCGATGGTTCTGGTCAGGGGATGCTGGTATTTTTCCTCCAGCTCCTTCATCTTCTCGTCGTCGACCCAGCCATGTCCTTCGCTTTGCAGAGTGATACCCTTTCGGGGCCACTTGCGGGCCATACCCAGGGATCCTTGAACCAGGTGAATGCGGCTGTAGGCACGCGGTGTGCTCGTATCATGCTGCACCATAATGGTTTGACCCTTGGCGCATTTGATCAAGGTAGTGTTCATGTCGCCGCGGTAGCTGGGCAAGTCGGCGAACTGGAGATTTCCGGTTTGTTTGGCGTGCTCCGTAAAAGCGGCCTGCTGGCTGGACATGCTGGTCAGATGGAGGAAACGATTTCCCCTGTTGATATCCATGCATTGGGCCACCGGCCCGAGACCGTGGGTCGGGTAAAGACTGCCGTTGCGTTTGAGGTTGTGCTTGATGCGCCAGCGGCCCTGATAAATTTCCTTGTCGCCCTCAGGTTGCATGTAGTCGACCAGGGAATGGATGTAGGCGCCTTCGGCATGGGTCAACTCGCCAAAAACACCTTGGCGCACCATGTTCAGGGTTTGCAATTCAAAGAAATCGTAGCAGCAATTTTCCAGCATCATGCAGTGCTTGCGCGTGCTTTCGCTGGTTTCGATCAACTCCCAGCAACCATCAAGTTCGATGGCGGCGGGCACCTCCACGGCGGCGTGCTTGCCGTTCTTCATGGCACCGACGGCCATGGGCACGTGCAATTCCCAAGGGGTGGCGATGTAGACCAGGTCCAGGTCCATCTGGCAGAGGTTTTGCCAGTCGTCAGGCCCTGCGGTGAACTCGCGGGCCGGATCAAGTCCGTGATTCTTCAGAATGGTCTGGGCGAGCTGAACACCCTCAGGGCGGATATCGCACAAGCCGACGATGTCCACATCCTGCATCTTTGACAAACGCTCCACGGCTCCTGGACCACGCATGCCGAGTCCGACCACACCCACTCGCACCCGATCCAACTTGGGAGCGGCGAAACCGCACATGTTGAAGCGGTCGGCTGAGCTGATTTTTGAATTGCAGCCGCCCATGCTCCAGTAGCCGAGAGCACCGGCAGTCAGGGCCATGTTTTTGACGAAATCACGGCGGGTCAACATGTAGGACATTTTTCGACTCCCTGAGGATGGTCAATTGACTGAAGTGTTTGCAGGAGAGCTGCAGGCATGATCAGGTTGGACCAAATTCCGGCAGACGTTGGCAGTTTATGGTAAGCTGGGCTTGGGATCAAAGTGTTTTACCCCCAATGGCCAAATAAGTGTCTATGCTTCCTTTTGGAACCAGCACAACTGGAACAATCGTGCTAGAATAGCAAGGAGAGCATGGGGCGGATTGACGAAAGGTTGGTAGTTATGCAAAGGTCTTCTTCCCACAACAAAATCTCGCGGCGGGGATTTTTGGGAGCGGCGGCTGGAGCGGCGGCTTTGAGCTTTGTCCACCTGCCCGGGATTGGTCGTGTCCAAGCGCAACCTTTCCCCATCACCGCGAACAACGATTTCGTTAACCGGCTATGTTACAACGAAAACCCACTGGGTCCCTCACCATTGGCTTTGACCGCCATGCAAGAAGCCTGCAACCTGGCGCATCGTTATCCGGACTGGTACAGCGGCGACCTTGAGAGCCGGATCGCCCAATACCACGGGCTCAGCCAGGCCAATGTTTGCGCGGGTGCCGGCGCCACCGAAGTGATTCGCCTGATCGCCGATGCTCTGCTCGGACCCGGTGATGAGGTCGTAACAGCCACTCCCACCTATTCCCAAATGGGCAACGAGGCGGTGGCCAACGGAGCTTCGGTGGTCCATGTACCGGTGGACGAAAACTACGCCATCGACCTGGCTGCCATCAGCGCAGCGGTGGGATCGGGGACAACCATGGTCTCGCTGGTGAACCCCAACAACCCCCAGGCCACCATTCTGGACAAGACCGATTTGGAGATCTTTGCCGGAACCCTGCCAGATGGCGTGGTGATTGTGGTCGACGAGGCTTATCACGATTATGTCCACTCTCCCAACTACGAGAGCAGCCTCCGGTACATTTTGGAGGGCAAACCGTTCATCGTTGTGCGGACCATGTCCAAGTCTTTTGGACTTGCCGGGTCACGCATCGGCTACGCCTTGGCTGCGCCCGAACTCATCAGCCAGATCAGTTCTTCGCAACAGTTCGGGACCATCAGCCGACCCAGTCAAGCCGCCGCCCAGGCAGCATTTGACGACTCGGTTCATGTGACCAACACCGTCGCTCTAAATGACCAGGCCAAGGCCATTCTTGAGGATGGGTTCTCCTCACTTGGGCTCGACTTCATACCGTCACACACCAACTTCGTGATGTTTGACACCGGTGGAAACGCTGCCGGTATCGCCTCGGAGCTCTCGGCGTTGGGATATCAGGTGCGGACCGGCTGGGGCATGCCCCAACACATCAGGGTCTCCACTGGCCTGTTGGAAGAGATGCAGGGTTTTCTTGACGCATTGGCCAGTATCCTGTTGACCGGATTCAGCGCCGAACCAGAGCTTCCACAAAGCCTTGCCGTAATGTCGACCTACCCAAACCCCTTCAATTCCACCTGCAAGATCCAGCTTTGGATTCCTGCCCCCGAGCCGGTTGACTTGACGATCTACGACCTGTCCGGTCGCAAAATCCGGGTGCTGGAAACGGGCCTATTGGACCCGGGCGTGCACCAAGTGACTTGGGATGGTCGCGATTTTGCAGGTCGTGATGTGGCGTCGGGGACTTATGTCTTGAATCTCATTCAGGGCGAATATGCGGCGAGCCGGAGGGTCAGTTTCGTGAAATAATTCTTTATTGGGGCGCACATGCAGATTAATTCGTCGGAACATCCAGAATCGCCAAAGGGATCTTCTCCTTTGGTTGAGCACCACTTGGTTCGTTCGCGATTGTTGTGCGTCACTCTTTTCGCCATCGCCATGGGTTTCCTCGAGGCCATTTGCGTTGTCTACATCAGGGAAAAACTCTTTTCTCCCGGCACAGACACTCAGGAGATTATCGCGCAACTCGGTCACTTCGGAATCGAGCATGTTCGCGAAGTGTGCACCATTGTCATGCTCTTGACTGTCGCCTGGATCGCGGGATTCAATGCCCGAACCAGAACCGCCATGTTCTTTCTGATGTTTGGTATCTGGGATATTACTTATTACATCGGCTTGCGGGTTTTTACCGGTTGGCCGGCCTCATTGCTGGACTGGGATTGCCTGTTTTTGATTCCTGATCCCTGGTTTAGCCCCGTGCTCGCCCCGGTGCTTATCAGCGTGTATTTGGTGGTCAGTTGTGTTCTGTTGATTCTTCGGGAGATTTCTGGTTCCAGTTTGCGGCTGACAAGAGTTGTTCTTTCGTTGCAGACGGTGGGATTTGGTCTCTGGTACTGGTCATTTTTGAAGGATTCTGACATTATCATGACTGGTGGATATTCGGGTGTTGAGTATTCTTGGTTCCTGTTTCTTGGAGGGATGGTTTTTGTTTTGTTTGGGCTTATTGTGGCCATGAGACAACGAAGTGAGTGAGCTCAGCAACGAAGGTCTTGAAACATCACCCATTACCTAGCAAATCAATTTGTAGACCCTTTTGTCCTAATTTGATAAATAATTTTCAAATAAATCACCTTCTACTTAATAAGTGTGATATGATTAATAGTTACCTTGATCTCTAGGATTTCCTCCTTTGCCAAGCATCGGGTCAAAG
>JAUUYW010000546.1 GCA_030590265.1 Candidatus Krumholzibacteriia bacterium | reverse complement strand
TTTCCCGTCCCCCCATCCAGGCTGTCACTTTTTCCAGATCTTCAGTCAGTGGTCTATCAGCGGGATCAAGGTCGATCAACTGGTTCAGGCTGCTGACAACCTCCTGCAGAGCAGGTGATATTTTCAACATCCGGCGACCTGCACCGGTGGCCAAATCATTCCGGGTGATGAATTGAAGAGCCCTCGCCGCGGTGATCATTTCCACAGCGATCACCGTGCGGGTTCGATCCAAAACGCCCTCCAGCTTGATGGCCCCCACACTTCCCATGCTCACATGATCTTCCTGGCCATCACTGGTGGGCACAGAATCTACGGCTGCAGGAAAGGCTTTGGATTTGTTTTCGGAAACCAAACCAGCAGTCAGATATTGGGCAATCATCAGGCCGGACTCCAGGCCGGGCTGACCAGCCAGGAAACGAGGCAGACGCCCACCATTTCCCCCCAGCAAAAGATTGACCCGCCGGTCGGCGACATTGGCCAGTTCACTGATGCACTGGTAGAGATAATCCAACTGAAAGGCCAAAGGCTGTCCATGGAAGTGTCCACCGGTGACCACCTCTTCCTCATCGGCCAAAAGGACGGGGTTGTCGGTAACGGAACCGGCCTCTCGCAGAAAAACGACTTCCGCATGCCGAATAACACCCAAACTGGCCCCCAGAATTTGCGGGCTGCAACGCACCGAATATGGATCCTGGACCCGGGGACAATCGTGGTGACCAGCCAAAACCTCGCTGCCTTCGAGCAGATTTCGGAAACAATGGGCAATGTCCCCTATTTCAGGATGGGGCCGCACTTGATGGTATTTTTCACCAAAGGGCAGGGCGCTGCCTTCAAGGGCCTCCAGTGAAAGTGCCGCTGCCAGGGTGGCCCAGCGCACCAGCTCCTGAGCCTCCCCCACCGACAGCAGTCCGACACTGTTCATGAACTGTGTGCCGTTGATCAGAGCCAGGCCTTCTTTGGCTTCCAGTTCCAGGGGGCTGCGGCCGCGTCTGGCCAACTCTGGTCCGGCAGGCTCGCGTTCACCAGCGAAGTTCAACAGATGACCTTCACCCATAAGCACCAGTGCCAGATGAGAAAGGGGCGCCAGGTCACCGGAAGCTCCCACGGACCCCCGGCTGGGAATAAATGGATGAAGGTTTTCTTCCAGGAGCCACAACAGCTGGTCAATCACTGCCTCCCGCGCACCGGAAAAGCCATGGGATAAACTCATGGCCCGCAAAAATATCATGCCCCTTGCTTCAGGAAGAGTCAGAGGACGGCCCCACCCCACAGCGTGACTGCGGATGAGATTCTTTTGCAATGCAGCCTGTTGCTGCAGAGGAATCACCGTATCGGCCAATCGTCCAAAGCCGGTGTTCACTCCGTAGATTTTTTTGGAGGAGCTGGCCAGGCTGCGGCGAAAATCATCACACCTGCGAACTTTGATCCTGGCCGATTCGGCCAGTTGGACCGCCAAACGACCGTGGCAAATATCCTCGAAAGTGAGCAGATCCAGAGAGGATTCACCAATGATGAAGGGAGAATTAATCTTTTGATTCACGGGCACGGACTCCAGTAATTCGGTGTGATGCAAACTCAGCAATTGCTGAAAAAATCATCGATTCGTTCGATCATGTCATCGGTGTCGCCGAAGGAAGTCGGCACCGCCGGCAACGCACCCAGAAACGTAACTCCGTAGTTTTTGGTGTGCAAACGGTTATCCAGAATGATGACCACTCCCCGATCCCCCATGCGGCGGATCAATCGACCAAAACCCTGCCTCAATCGCAGCACCGCGTCTCGAACCATAAATTTGGTAAAAGGATTTTCGCCTGACGCGGCCACTTTCTCACAGCGCGCCTCAACCCAGGGATCGTTGGGTACCAGGAAAGGCAGCTTGGTGACCACAAGAATTTCCAGGTCCCGGCCGGGAAAATCGACTCCCTC
>JAUUYW010000331.1 GCA_030590265.1 Candidatus Krumholzibacteriia bacterium | reverse complement strand
CTCATCCGTCGTTATGATGACGGGAATGTAGCCTGGCTCACGCCAAAACAGGGCAACCGGATGCAGTTCGCCAGCAGCAATGAGTTGTTGACTTCGGGTTTGACTGAACACCAAATCATCGGCCAGGCTTTGCTGGTGTGGGGTTCTTTGGGGCAAGTCTATGAAGAGCCATTCCAATTTCGCCATGATGGCCAGAACTGGTGGTGCTCCTTTTATCCCGCCATCGAAGGCACTGATCCCGGCGAGTTGGGCCTCATCGCTCCGGCCTCGGATTTGGGCCGCCGCCTGGAAACCGTGACAGGAAGGGTGACTTTTCTCTTCGCCGGAATCCTCGGACTGGCCATGCTGGCTGTTGTTGTGCAGGCCTTTTCCTACTCCCGCAAATGGCGTCGCTTCACTCGCCGCCGGTTGAAGCATCCTGCCACCGACGAAGCCCTGGAAGCCCTCATCGTTGAAGGCGAATCCGATCATGTGGAATTCAAAAGCACCATGCGCTGGAATTTGCACGCGGACAAACCGGGTAAGGAAATCGAAAAAGCCTGGCTCAAATCCGTGGTGGCCTACCTCAACACCAGCGGTGGCTTTCTGGTGGTTGGCGTGGCTGATGATGGTGAAATCCTGGGTCTGGAAAATGACAAATTTCCCAATGACGATAAGTTTTTGCTTCACTTTGACAACCTGATCAAGCAGCACATCGGCCTGGAATTCGCCACCTACATCAAGGCTGAAATCCGAAATATTAACAACGATCCAGATGGCAAAGGCGACAGCAAACAAGTTTTGCTTGTGGCCTGTGACCGCTGTCCCGAACCGGTCTATTTGAAAATCGGGGAGAAGGAAGATTTTTATATCCGCATGGGACCCAGCACCCGTTCGTTGCCCGGCAGTCGGGTGATCGATTATTTGAAAGAGCGGGAAGAATGAACGCCCCAATGAACATGAAACCGGCCGCTCTGATCTTCGGCCGGGACGACCATTTTTTTGTGGACAACGCCAACCGGGTTGAAGAGCTGGAATCCAGACGGGGACTGTTGATCCTGGGTCCGGATCAGATTTTACACCCGCTGGTTCCGCGTCATTATATCGTGCGCAAAGGCAAAGTCCGCATCAGTCAGTTTCTGGATGATGGCCGCGAAATCACTCGGGCAGTGCTGCAGGCCGGTTCGGTTTTTTCCACCCAGGAGACCGACCACCCTGGCGACAAGCCTGCCGCCGACTTATATATCCTGTCCCGAATCGTCATCATGGCCCTGGCTGAAACCGAGCTCTGGTCCTTTCCGGAAAAATCTCTCGACGACTGCAAGATGTAGTTTTCTGAGGAAAATGTAACCTGCCGAGGAGAAACCATGTCCGCCAATCCCAACGTCAATCCCAAAGTTGTGCTCTGCATTCTGGATGGTGTGGGTTACAGGACAGGCCCCGGCAGTGAAATTGGCAACGCCATCGTCGCCGCCAAGCCTGCCTTTTACAACGGACTGTTCGAGCGTTTCCCATTTACCACCTTGAACGCCGGCGGCTTGCAGGTGGGACTGCCCGAAGGACAAATGGGCAACAGCGAAGTGGGGCACCTGACCATCGGTGCCGGTCGCATCATCAACCAGGAATTGGTGCGCATCACCCGCAGTCTGAAAGACGGCGATTTTCAAACCAATCCCGCCTGGACCGAGTTCATTGAACGGGCCAAAGCCGGCACTGGCCGACTGCACTTGCTGGGCCTCGTCTCGCCGGGTGGGGTGCACAGCCACACCGACCATCTCTATGGTATTGTCCGTGCTGCCCACGATGCCGGTCTCCAGGAAATCTATATTCATGCTTTCCTTGATGGTCGTGATACGGCCCCCCGCAGCGGTCGGGGTTTTCTTGCTGACCTGACAACCGAATTGGACAAAATCGGTGCCGGACAAATCGCCACGGTTTGTGGGCGATACTGGGCCATGGACCGGGACAAGCGGTGGGACCGGGTGAACCGGGCCTGGGATATGCTTGTAAAAGGGCAAGGTGGGAGCACAGTCGATGGCGCCCCTGGCAGCACTGCTACAAACACCGACACCGCCATGGCCAATTCCTACAACAAAGACATCTCCGATGAATTTGTAGAACCCACCATCATTCTCACCGACGACGGCAACCCCGTAGCCACCATCGGTGAAGACGACAGCATCTTCTTCTGGAATTTTCGCGCCGACCGGGCCAGAGAACTGACCTGGGCCTTCCAACAAGATGGATTCGACGGCTTCGATGTGGATGATCGTCCCCAAACCAACTACCTGACCATGACCCCTTACGATGAGAAAATGGATCTGCCCAGCGTCTTCCAACCCGAAATGCCCAAAAACAGTCTGGCTGAAATTTTTACCAGAGAAGGCATCCGCAATTTGCGCACGGCCGAGACGGAAAAATACGCCCACGTAACCTATTTTTTCAATGGCGGCCGCGAAGAACCATTTCCCGGGGAAGATCGTCAGTTGGTGGCCTCTCCCAAGGTCGCCACTTACGACCTGCAGCCTGAAATGAGTGCTCCAGCAGTGGCGGAAATCGTCAACAAGGCCTGCTCCGGTGAAGAATTCGACGTGGTGGTTGTCAACTTCGCCAATGGCGACATGGTGGGACACACCGGCGACCTCGACGCCGCAACCAAAGCCTTCCAAACCCTGGACCGATTGCTCAGTGAAATCATGCCGCCGAGCCTGGAAAAAGGCACGGTTTGGCTGGTCACAGCCGATCATGGCAATTGTGACGAAATGATTGGGCCCGATGGCGCCGTCTCCACCCAACACAGTCTCAACAAAGTGCCTTTTGTGGTGGCCGGCCTTGAATTCGAAGGTCGGACCAACGCTCTTGCCCAAGGTGATTTCGGACTTGCCGATATTGCTCCCACGGTTCTGGCCTTGTTGAAAATCCAACAACCGGTGGAGATGACTGGCCGCTCAATGATAAAGGAGACTTGAACTCCATTATCATTTGCCAATTATTAACATTATATCGTTCCAATTTTCCCGAATTTGTGGTAGAATTATCCTTCAGGAAATAAAAAAACACCGAAAATTTGCGTAATCGCAGATAATATATGTGTTTATCCAAAGGAGGTGAGATCCCAGGAACCGTTATCGCGCTATTGTGGCTGCTTAAGCCACGGAAAGAGCAGTCCGGTTGCTCACCTTTTGTCCTATTGAATTCGGATTTTTTCACGGCAACAAGCTCACTTTCCACTCTGAGTCCATCACTTGACACCTGTACTTTGAGTGAAACAAAAGAGCACGTTCACCCTATTTCGAAGGAGGCCGAAAGGATGAAAAAGCATCTTTTTGGCGTGGCACTTGTACTGTGCCTCGTAGCGATCAGTGGCTTGGCCATGGCCCAGACCATTGATGACATTCAGTACTACAATCCCGATACTGGTGCCCCTGAAAGCCCTTATGCTGGTCAGACAGTCACCGTTAGCGGGTCCATTTACGTAGTCAAAGGTACTTACAACGGCGGAACCCACTACATGCAGGGTGCCACCGGCGGTATCAGCTTCTACAACAGCACCATCAACGGTCTCGACTATGGCACCGAGGTTGAAGTCACCGGTGAAGTCTCCACTTTTGGTGGCGAAATTCAACTGGCCAGCCCCAGCGTAGCCTTCCTTGGTCAAGGCGCAGAGCCCACTCCCATTCCCTACACTGCCGAAGAAGTTCTCTACGACTATGAAATCGTGGGTAACTTTGTTGCGGTGATCGGTGAAGTGGCTACTGTAAGCAGCAATAATTTCGAACTGGTCGCCGGCGACAGCTTGCTGTTCTGTTACATCGACAGCGACACCGAAATTGACCTTGGTGGCGTTGATGTTGGCGACATTTACGAAGTCAAAAGCCCCTGCGTCGTCTACAATGGGTTGATTGAATTGAAGCCTCGCAAGCAAGGCGACCTGGTGGAAGATCCCACCGGCGACACCGGGCCCGTGATCGACGACATCAACTGCGCTAACTGGGTCCCCATGTATCTGGATCCCATCGAAGTTTCCGCAACCATTACAGACAACAATGCTGTGGCCACCGCCACCGTGTATTACCGTGACAGTGACGACGAAAATCCCGGTCCCTGGTCCACGGTCAACATGAGCAACACCAGTGGCGACACCTACACCGGCACCATCCCCGGCGGTCACGACGGCAGCCAGGTGGACTTCTACGTGGAAGCTTCCGACGATGCTGCCCAGTACGTCACCAATCCCGGCAGTGCTCCTGAAGGTT
>JAUUYW010000498.1 GCA_030590265.1 Candidatus Krumholzibacteriia bacterium | reverse complement strand
GGTCAAGCATGTGGAGCATCCGGCTGATCGACAGTCCTGGTGGCGGGGACGGTCTCATTTGATGCAGGCTTTTCTGAGCGGGGACCTGGAACGCCAGTTGACCGCCGGACCTTTGAACGCTAATGGATGGCGGATTGCTCCCGACAGCGAGAGCCTGATTTTCTTCATCAGCGAGAACGATTGGACCAATCGCCCCTTCCACATCACCAAATTATTCAGCCTTGATTTGGCCACCCTGACGATTAAGGAATTGTTGAACGACCCTTGGGTGGGCAATGCCACCTTTAGCCCTGATGGCAAGACTCTCTGCCTGACTGGATCGCCATCGGCCTTTGATGGTTTGGGGCGCAATCTTCCCGAGGGCGTGCAGGCCAATGACTATGGCGGACAGCTGTTCCTCATGGATCTGGACGACCTCAAACCCAGACCTGTCAGTTTGGATTTTGTCCCCGACGTATCGGGCACTCAATGGTCCAAAGTCGATGGTATGATCTACGCCCGTTGCACAGAAACTCAGTACAGTAATATTTACCGGTATGACCCCAAAGAAAACCAATGGGAAAAAGTGGAAACTGGTGTTGAGTATACCAACCAAATCACCTTGCCCGATGAAGGACGATACGCCGTTGCGCGTGGTACCAGCGCTAACCATCCGAACACCGTGCAGGTGCTGGACCTGAAAAAGAACAAGGTCAAAAAAACCTACAATCCCGGAACCGAGCAGTATGACGGTTCGGGTATTGTTTTCGGTGATGTCAAAACCTGGATGGCGGATTTGTCCAACGGCGAAAAACTGGACGGCATGGTTTATTATCCTCCTGGTTTCGATTCCGAGAAAAAATATCCGCTGATTGTTTATTACTATGGAGGAACCAGCCCGGTGACCCGCGATTTCGGTGGACGGTATCCCAAAAACGTCTGGGCTGGCCAGGGTTACATCGTGTATGTGCCCAATCCCAGTGGAGCCACGGGTTTTGGTCAGGAGATGGCTGCCCGCCATGTCAACGACTGGGGCAGGATTACTGCCGGCGAAGTCATTGAAGGTACCAAAGCCTTTCTTGCCGCCCATGAATTTGCACTGGCCGATAAGGTTGGTTGCATCGGTGCGTCATATGGTGGCTTCCTGACGCAATACATTATTACCCAAACCGATATTTTCGCTGCGGCGGTCAGTCATGCGGGAATTTCCAGCATCTCCAGTTACTGGGGTGAAGGCATGTGGGGATATGCCTACGGCACTCGTGCCCTGGCCAACAGCTATCCGTGGAATGACCGGGAATTGTATGTGGAGCAGAGTTCCTTGTTCCACGCCGACAAGATCAACACACCGTTGTTGCTTGTGCATGGGGATTCGGATATCAACGTGCCAGTGGGAGAGAGCGACCAGTTGTTCACCGCGTTGAAGATTCTGGGTCGCGAGGTGGAGTATGTGCAGATTCAGGGGCAGGACCATCATATCCTGGATCATGAACAACGCATTGTTTGGAATGATACTATTTTGGCGTTTTTCGCACGGCATTTGAAAGACCGGGCCGGGTGGTGGGATGCGCTTTATCCTGAAGCAGAGGATTATCGGTAATCATGTTGAAGAGTAAATTTTGGGGCCGGGTCGCCATTTTGGGCGGCCTGGTTACCCAAACCTGAATGACTATTGTCTCCAACGTCTCCAAGGCACTGCTTGCTGAGCCAAAAAGCCCCGGGGAAATTCCGAAAGTCCCAGAAACCCAAGTGCAACAGGCTGCTCCTCCTCCTTGGGCATATAAGCCGTACCAAAAACCCAATCTCAAACCAATGGAACCGCATGCTGCCAATCCAATCCATCTCGCTGATGGAATGATGACCCGATGAATGCTCCACAAAGCCGGCACACGATGCAGAATCCTGTGAATGCCCCACTGGATAAAATCCAAAAGAAAGAATGCCAGCAGGAATTGCCCCCATAAAGGCCAGGTGGCCAAATGAGCTTTGCCGAGGGCCGGGACCAGAATAGAATCAACTAAGGGGATGAGGCGACGAACATGATCCAGTAGGGTATTGTCATGGGAGCCGACTATCCTTTAATCAACACTTCAAGCTCTGCCCACCATCCAAATTCAGAATCTGACCCGTCATGGCTTCATTGGCCAACAGAAAGAGCATCGCCGAACAAACTTCAGCGGGAGTAACAAAGCGTCCGATAGGGATTTCATCCCGGGTAGTGTGTTTGTAATCGCCAGAACTTGGACTCGGCGGCAAAACAGCCCCAAGGGCAAGTTCGTTGACCCTCAAGCGTGGAGCCAGGGCAAGAGCCAGGTTGCGGGTCAGGCCATGCAACCCCCACTTACTCATGTTATAGGCAAAGTCATCGGAAGCCGCCCGCAAGGAACGAAAATCGTTCAAATTGATCACGTCGCCACGACCCTCGTCACCCAACACTTCAAAAAG
>JAUUYW010000468.1 GCA_030590265.1 Candidatus Krumholzibacteriia bacterium | reverse complement strand
CCAGTGATTCCTGCACTCCCCATGTGGGCGCTCCCATAGTCTTTGCTGACGAAAACCTGGAAAATTTTTTCCGGGCCGAGCTGGGCATTCCATCGGAAGACATCACCGATCTGAACATGTTGACTTTTGCCGAATTGGATGCCAGATCGGAAGAAATTGCCGACCTTCAAGGCATTCAGTACTGCTTGAATCTTGAAATCCTGTTATTGGGCAACAACCAGCTTGGCAACGATAGCAACGTTCAGCTGATTGCCCAGCTTACCAAACTCCGCGAGTTGGAGCTGAGCCACAACGAACTGACAATTATCCCCAATTTTTCTGCTCTCATCATGTTGGAAGATTTGGACCTTGTTGGCAATGCGATCATCTCTCTGGGGCCCCTGTCCGCTGTGACCAGTCTGACGGATTTGGTTATCGGGGTTTGTCCAGTGTCGGATTTGTCTCCCCTGGAAAACCTGACCAATTTGGAGAATTTGACCTTAATCCAAACGGATATCACCAGCTTGAGCTCCTTGGAGAATTTGGTGAACCTCGAATCTCTCCAAATAACCAATAATTCGATTTCGGATCTTTCGCCGTTGAGCAACTTGGTGAACCTTTCCAGGTTGACCCTCCAAAGTACAGACATCAGCGACCTGTCTCCCCTTTCGGGGATGACCCAGCTGACGAGCCTGAGCATAAACAACTGTGATGTTGACGACCTGAGCCCGCTGGCAAACTTGACCTCGCTGAATTCCCTGGGCGTTTCAGTATGCCAAATCACGGATGTGAGTCCCTTGGCTGGGCTTACAAATCTGGAATATGTGTCCTTGGAGAGCAACCCGATCCGCGACATCAGTGCTTTGAACACGCTGACCGGATTGGTAAGCTTCACTGTGCGAAACTGCCGGGTTTCCGATATCGGCATCCTTGGTGGGTGCCCTGATCTGGTCGACACCTACTTGCAAGACAACCCGTTGAATACGGAGATGGTTCTCACAAACATCCCCGCCCTGGAAGCCGCTGGCGTGAGTGTCGCTTACTTTCACGACTCGGAACTGGTTCAGTTGATGGGCCTTTGGAGAATCGGTTCCATAACGCAGGATGGAGCTGCGGTCGATCCTGCCGACTTTTTTGAATGGGATCCTTCAACGGTTGGGAGCACCTTGACCGTTTACCCGTTCGGTGGCTACATCTCCGAGGATGTTGATGCCAGTGGTGACCCTACATATATCGAAAACGGGGAATTCGTTGTTGATGGAAGCAACGTCTCGGTTGTGGTTCATACCGAAAACGGAGTGGATGTGAACCCGCCATACGAAGCTTTCAACGGTACCTGGACCAAGTCGGGTACGGACATGGTTTTCACCACGGTCGTTGATGAGGCTACCAGTGTCATGACCTGGGTTCGTTAGGAGTGAACAGCCTGGCTCCGGGGTTTTCAGCCCCGGAGCCGGACACCATATCTAGCGCGCGATATAGAGCATATAAAAACCACCAAGAATTACCAAAACCCCACAAATTTTCTTCACAAGTTTCCCAATGGGCGAGGCCGAATTCCAATCCAGGACTCGCTGAGTCAAAGCAGCGCTGGAGCCGGCCCCTGCGATGACCAGACAATGACCAATACCATAAAAAGCCAGCAGGGAAGCTCCATACCAGGGCGCAGTCCCAGCCACCTTGAAGGTCACCGCAAGCATGGGAGCCATGAAAGCAAAGGTGCAAGGCCCCAAGGCGATGCCGAACACCAGCCCGAGAACAAAGGCGGCGAGGGCACCTCCACGTGGCATTCCTTTGGCGCTGGGTGCGGTCCAGGAGAGAGGCACGATGTCCAGAAAGGCCATGCCGACCACGATGAAGATGACAGCCACAAACACATTGCCAAAGGTGCCAACATCACCCATCAGGCGGCCCGCAGCAGCAGTGGCGGCGCCTATGGCGGCGATAGTTACGAGGATCCCGGTAGCAAAGAGAGTGGCCAGAGCGGCGGCGCGTCGGGGCGAAGTTTCGTCTCTTCCCTGAATGAATCCCACGATCAATGGAATGCTCGCCAGGTGACAGGGGCTCAATACGATGCTGAGAACACCCCAGGCCAAAGCTGCTGCCATGGCAATGTGCGGGGCACCTTCAACGGCGTTGGTCAGGGTTTCGAAGATCCCTCCCATGATCTAGGTCTCCTCAAGAGGTAATTCCACCCCTAGCTCACGCCACTTGGCCAGAATGTCTTCGCGACCGTAGAACCCTTCGTGGCGGAACAGTTCGGTGCCGTCGGCGGCAAAGAAAATCTGGGTTGGGATGACTTCCAAATTGAAAGGTTTGGCTGCCGGAGGATTTTTCCAGACATCAATAAATTCGACTACAAATATATCGGCGAATTCGACCTTCATTTCTTCCAGGATGGGCGCCATCATTTTGCATGGGACGCACTTGTCAGCTCCAAGATCGAGGAGGCGGGGTAAATTGGTGCTGATTTCCATGGACTCACTCCCAGATCCCGCCGTATCCACCGCTGGTCGCAACAGGTAAACAGTTGCTGCAATTGCGAAAATTACGATGACTGCGCCCAGGCGAAGAATGGTGTTTTTGTTGCCCATGTCTGTCCTCCGGTTCATGCTTTAGGTGAGCAGTTTTTTGATATCTTCACGAGCTGGTACTTTGCCTGCGACTTTAACATTTCCATCGACCACAAGCGCGGGGGTGATCATCACACCATAGGCCATGATGTCCTTCAGCTCGGTCACTTTTTCGATGTTGCAATCAAGTT
>JAUUYW010000027.1 GCA_030590265.1 Candidatus Krumholzibacteriia bacterium | reverse complement strand
GCCATAGGCAATGTCGGTGCCCAGTTCATCGGGGGCACCACTGCCTACGCCGTTGCCGTCCTGAATGTAGGATGGCGGAGGCGGAGCGATGATGAGGCCGGCCACGTCTTCAAAGATCAGGCCACTGGCAAGGCCGGTATAATCGGCCACCCAGCTAGTACCGGGCTCGCCTCCGGCGGAACCAGTAGTCTCATAGACTTTGCAACGTTTCGTTCTCAAAAAATCCCAATCAGGAACATCCCACCTGCTGCCGGCCCACTCGCCATCTGAAGGTTCATTGGCAAGCACGGCATAATTTCCGAGGCCATCGGTAACCCAGATGTTGAAATACGGACCGTACAATGAGCCTGAATTAGGCACATCGTCGAGCCGGTCCACATGCAGAGTCGCAATCTGGGAGATTGTGGCACCATTAATTATATCGGTGCCCAGGCCTGCTTTTTGACCGCCTTGGGTGATGCCAAATTCAATGGAATTGTTCTGGAAGTCATCATGGTCGAGAATAAATGGGGCATCTCCCGATACTGTGGCATTGCGAATCACAAAGACTTCCCAGCCTGGATTCACCACTGGCGTTTGTGCAATTGAAAAGCCGACCCCGAGGACCAGCATTAATGCGCATAGCAATAAACTTTTCTTTACCATGGTTATTCCTCCCAAGGAACAGTTTGGGGTTTGGGTATCAATGTGTGTCAAACTGGAATGCAAGACAGAGGATCGGAAATATCTCCTGTCCGAAAGGTTAGGAAGAGCCTCCTCAAATTGATATAAGCAACAAATGGCTCCAGGATATCTCAGAGGCTCAATGAGATAGGCTTTCCCAAATGGAATACTAACAATAGATCCGAATAAACTGTCCGGGCGAGTGGACATCATGAATTCTCCAAGCATTGTTACATATTCAACAGGGCCTGTCAAGAGTTGTGGCTTTTTGCAATGTTTCAAGGTATTGCGACAAATTTTATCTCTAAAACAAGATTAAATTGATACGGAAATGCAAATTCAATTCCTTGGCAAACGTTTTGAATGGCCGAGTGGCCGGCTAAGTGGCCGGCTAAGTGCCCGCAGTGTCCCGCAGTTGCTCAAATTATCTGGTTTTGGTATTCTCCTGGATGCGTCTTGTGTCTTGTTTTCGATTTTTCCCCATTAATCATGGATGGATCATCATGAATTCCGGATTGCTTCATGACCCTGGTTTTTTTTCTGCCCACAACAGTGACCAGCATCCGGAAAACGTCCACCGTTTGAGCATGTTGGGGAATTTGGGTTTTGGCAGCTTCGTTGGCCCTCGGCCCGCCACTGATGCGGAACTGCAGGCTGTTCATAGCCCTGGTCATCTGCAAACGATCACCGCTCAGTGCTTGAACGGTGGTGGATTTCTGGACCCCGACACCTACTGCTGTCCGGAAAGCGAAATCGTGGCCCGGGCGGCCTCCGGTGGCCTTATTGACCTCTGTTTTGGGGTGTTGGATGGGGTTTTTGCCAATGGTTTGGCCTTGATTCGCCCGCCTGGTCATCACGCAACTGCTGATCAGGCCATGGGGTTCTGCCTGTACAACCACATCGCCGTGGCGGCGGCAGCCTTGAAAAACCGCGGCGTTTCCCGCCTGGCCATTGTTGACTTTGACGTGCACCACGGCAACGGCACCCAGGATATATTTTACGAAGATGATTCGGTATTATATTTGTCCAGCCACCAGTATCCCCATTATCCAGGGACTGGCTCCACCGGTGAAATAGGTCGGGGAAAAGGTGTTGGCTTCACCCTCAACCATCATCTTGAGGCCGGATCTGGGGATGATGAACTGTTGGCCGGGTACCAGAATCACCTCCTGCCCCGATTGGCTGAGTTCAAACCTGAGTTTGTTCTGGTTTCCGCCGGCTTCGATGGGCACGCCGATGATCCCCTGGCAGGCCTCAATACAACCACCGCCGGGTATCGCCAGCTGGTGGATTTGTTGATTCAGGAAGCTGGGCAATGGTGTGAAGGCAAAATTGTTTTTGTTCTCGAAGGTGGGTACAACCCGCGTGCCCTGGCCGATTGTCTCGGCGAAACCATGGCGGCTCTTCAGGTGGGCTCTTCAGAATGATCCAGCGCTCGAAAATATCCCGTTGGGTTCTTCCTCTCATCGCCTATGTGTCGATGATTTTGGGTTTGTATGCTTTTCACAGCGCCTGGGTCGCTTTCGGGTTTTATCATGGGTTGATTTTGATCGTGATGTTGTCGGAGAAAAACAGAAGCTATTGGCCTGAGTTGATTGTTGGCTGGGATTGGCGAGTGGGTGTTGGGGCCATCGTGTTTGGCCTCGGTGGTGGAGTGGTTTTGTGTTTTCTGGCACCTCTGGCTGGATTCGATTCGTTGATGATTGGGCCAGTTCTTTCACGGCTGGGTCTTCAGGGTGGTTCATGGTTGTTGTTTGTCTTCTACCACTCGTTGATTAATCCCTGGTTTGAAGAAGTTTTCTGGCGCGGGAAATTAGGGAGCAATAAAAAGGGGCCCGTGTTGAATGATCTCTTTTTTGCCGGCTACCACATTCTTGTTTTGATCTTGTTTCTGGATTGGATTTGGATATTGCTCGCTGCCGTCATCTTAACTATTGCTGGGTGGCTATGGCGTCAAATCAGACAACAACGCCAGGGGCTGCTGTTGCCGGTTATCAGCCACATGAGCGCCGATGCCAGCATCATGGCCGTAGTTTATTGGTTGAACAAATAAGCTCGGGAAAAATTCCTGAATTTTGGTGCATTATTTGGTTCTTCTTCGGGTAGTATGACCGTTGCAACAGAATTCACTCGTTATTGTATATATTGGAAAGGCCCTCATGAACCCCTTCGAATTACCCATGGAAAGAATTGAAGATTTGGTCCGCCTACACGGCACCCCGATCTATGTAGTGAGTCGGAAAAAGATTCGTGAGAATTTTGAAATGCTGGACTCGGGGTTGCCCGCAGTAAAGTTTTTCTACGCCATGAAAGCCAATCCCAATCATGAAATTCTGGAAGCCTTGGTCGCAGCCGGTGCCGGCTTTGACGTTGCTTCCAAAGGTGAAATTCTTGCCGCCATTGCAGCTGGTGCCAACCCCAAGAACGACCTGATTTTTGCCGACACCGTGAAAGATCCCAAACAAATTGCCTTCGCCCATTCCATTGGTCTGGATGATTTCACTTTCGACAATCGTTCGGAGTTGACCCAAATCGCCAGGTACGCTCCTGGGGCTAAAGTTCATCTGCGAATTGTGGTTTCCAATGAAGGAAGTGTGGCGCACTTGAGTCACAAATTTGGTGCCGATGTTGCTGACGCCATCCCCCTGATGCTGGAGGCCCAGACCCTCGGGTTGATTCCCCGAGGAATCAGTTTCCATGTGGGAAGTCAGTGTCTTGACGCCCAGCGCTATGTTGAGGCGCTGGATACAACGAAAGACGTTTTTGCGGAAGCTGCCAAAGCGGGTATTGAGTTGAAATCCATAGATATCGGCGGCGGGTTCCCCGTTCAGTATATTGACGAGGATATTGATATTCCGGGAATGTGCCGGACAATCAGGGAGCACTACAGAAAACTCTTCTGTGATGCCAACGGAAATGGATGCGATCTGGTGGCCGAGCCGGGTCGGGCTGTTGTTGGGGACGCCATTATTTTGGTGACCAAGGTGATTTCAGAGTCGGTGCGAAATGGGAAGAACTGGCTTTATTTTGACGACGGCACCTATGGAAGTTTTATGGAAGTGCTGCTTTATAAGATGAAATTTCCCTGGCGGACCAATACCAAAGGTCCTGTAAAAGAATACGTTTTGGCCGGACCCACTTGCGATTCCATTGATGTTTTTTCCAGAGATGAGGACGGTGAAATTTGTGGTGTAGAATTGCCCGAAATGCACTTGGATGATTTGCTGATTGCCGGGAGTATGGGGGCCTATACTTTTTCAGAGAGTACTCGGTTTAATGGGTTTGAACCGGCAAAGTTTGTTTTTTTGGATTGACTCCTGGATGGCGCCATTGTGAAGCTCAAGAGTCCAGCCGGCTGGACTCTTTTCGTAATATGACCGCCAGCCCGGCGTTGTGGATTGGAGTGGGCTGACCTGTTCGCCCACCTTACGCAGTTTGTCGTGGGATTGGTTTTATTCATTTCTACCAAAGGATTGGCAAATTTGTGGAAGAAGCTGCAGCCTATGAGGTCAGAGAAGTCCTGAAGTCGGTCCCAACAACACCGCCCCATCCTGCCTGGCCAAAACCCAATCTACCCCATCCAGCACCCCAACCCGCTCTTTGACTGCCGCCAGAGCCACGGCCGCATCATTATTCTTATCACTCAAATGTGCCAGCATGATCCCCTTCAAATTTGGCGACCCAGCAGCCAGAATCTTGATCAAATCCCCGCATTGATCATTGTTCAAATGCCCTCCATCACCAACAATACGTTGCTTCAAAAAGTACGGATAAGGCCCAACGCGAAGCATCTCTTCATCATGGTTGGCCTCCACATACAAATAATCAAGATCCCCCAGCAACTGAAAATCAATCCCCTCCAGCGTGCCAATGTCCGTGGCAAAAAAAGTCCGCACTCCACCCACTTCAACCAGGAAGGCGCAAGGCTCTTTTGTATCGTGGGAAATCTCGACAGGAGTAACAGCAAAACCTTCATGCTCAATGGTTTCACCGCACCGAACAGTCCTCGTCTGCAGCACCCGAAGCCCGCCACCAATAATGGTCCCCGCAGTAGCCAGCACCGGCACCTCAAAATCACGACTGCATTTCAAGGCGCCTTTGATATGATCACCGTGCTCATGGGTGACCAAAATTCCGCAAACCGTGTTGGGATTGATGTCTTGCCCGGTCATTCGCAATACAATTTGTCGGTGAGAAAAACCGCAGTCCACCATCAAGGTTTGGTTTCCGTAGCAAATTACGGTGGAGTTACCCCGACTGCCGCTGCCGAGGTTGACGATTTTTACGGGAAGGGAAGACATTGTTCTCGCTTGGTGGTTCCGCTAATTGGTCTGATAAAAGGACCTGAAACAAATCACTCCACCCCAATATACACGGTATCGACCCGGCTGTCCTTAACCACCATCAAATCCACAAAACTGCGATAAGCCGTCACCAGGGTATCGGTCACCGAAACGGTCAGCAAGTCGTTGCGGCCACTGCCGTCACCCGTGCCCAGGAACTCAAAGCCAAGGTCCTGGCCCTGGTAGCCCCAGAATTCGATGGTCGTGGTGCTGTCGTCCCGGGCAAAATACATTTCCATGGCGCCGCGGCCGTATTGCTTATCCACAGCGCGGTGCACATCGCCCCAGATGCCGCGCAGGGCCATATCTTCTTCTTCTTCCGGGGTCATTTCGGGCATGGGGGCTTCCCAGTCATAATAGTTGGGGGGTTCCAGCGTGGAGACCATCTCGTCCATCCAGCCGGTTTCGCGGTGGAAGGCGCGGTAGCGCAACAGTTGTGCGTTTTCCCATCGGGCAGCCGAGTCGAGGAAATCAACATCCAAAGCGTCGAGGATGTAGCTGTTGCCCGATGGGTGGGCCACCATCAGGTCGCCGTTGCTGAAGCCCGAGCGGCTGAAGTCGTAAATCTCGATGAACTTGACCGAGTCGGGATGAACTTCGTCATAGGCGCAGCAATCAAAAAGATAGTTCAGGGCGTTGCGGTCGGTGATCACCACGCGAGGGATGACCGGCCTGGATAAGCGCACCGAATCGCTTTCCACTGTGCCGTCGAAACCCGAGGTGCCTATGTACTTGGAGTAATCTTCCCGATTGATGGGGCCTGTGGCGCGTCGGGAGGCAGGTGCTTCAGTGGAACCACCTGAGTTGGAATCCTCCTCCAGGTGCTGCTGGGCCATCTTCTTCAATTCTTCCAGATAGTCAGGCAGTGGTTCCGGAGTTTCATCCTGACCCCAGGCCAGAGTGCCGAGAAACAACACCATGATTACGAGCCAACTGCGGGAGAACAGCCTCATGGGCCGACCTCCCCGCTGCTGCCTTGGCTCAATGATGCCTGATCCATCAGGCCTTTCAGGGTCTGGACCTCATCACGGGCTTTGACTGCCTCCTGGAACATCCCCAATTCGCCGGCCAATCCCTGTCTCAATTCGTACATGGCCACCAGTGTTTCCAGGTCAAAATCAGTGGGGTCGTTGCCGATGACTCGCAGGGCTTCGTTGATGGCCGCTCGCACCAGGCTGAGGGCGCCACGCTTGTTGCCGTCGGCCAAAACCGCGGCGGCGCTGTAACGGGCTGTGGCTACGGTTTTCAAATCGGTGGCGTATTCTTCGGCCACACCGAGGAAGCAGTAGAACGCTTCCTGGCGCTTGCCTTCCTGTTGGTAGAAAGTGCCGCGGTTGTAGAGGAACACCGGGTAAACCGCGGTGATCGTGGAGTCGATTTGGCCCACTTCCGGGTTCATGTTGGGATGCGTGGCAACATTCTTCAAAAGACCGTGCATGCGGCCGAGACCTTCATCGTATTGTTCGATTTTCAGGAATTCCATGGCTCCCACAGACCAGGTGATTTGACGACGGGAACCAGGCGTGCGGGCGTCGCGGCCCAGAGCAACCAATGAGTCGCGTTTGATGACGGCGGCGGCCACGGTTGAATCGGGCATCTGGTTGATGCCGCTCCAGCGCTGGCGCAGCTCCAGATTGCCGTCGTCCCAGGACCAGTGTTCGAGCAACCCCGTCACGGTGGCGGCACCAAGATCTTCGCTCAGCATGGCCTGGCGGCTGTAACGATAAAGGAAATCGTCGCCATCCAGGGTCTCAAAGGCCAGGCGTTTGCGCAAGGTGTCGATATTCAGCATCCAGCGCCGCACATCAGAATCGGCCAGGGCTGAACCCATCTGGCTCAAATCATCACGGGCCTGCACCACAAAACGACGGAAATACCAGCGACGATCCGCAGGCAGAAATGCCCCGGACCGGGCCACCGGTGAGTTTGTTGAAGCTACCACCACAGCGGCATCATCCGATTGATCACCCGACAGAACAGCCTGGGTTTCATCCATATCCGCATCAAATTTGTGGCGTTTCAGCAAGATATCTTCGCATTGGTCCAACCACACCCCAGCCTGTTTTTGCGACTGGGCAGCGGTGCCTTGGGCATCATTTTGGGCCCAGGGTTCATGGGATCGGCTCCAGGCCAGGCTCGCCATCTGATAGTACCAGGTGTGTTGACCCGGTTGGCTTTGAGCCATGTCCTGATATCCGTTGATGGCGGCGGTGTAATCCTGGGGTTCGCCGAGCACGCGGGCCCGGTTGTACAAATCGGCGGCCAGGGCAGCCATGATGGCCTGGCTCAGACGATCGTGCCCTTCAACTTTTTTCAGATGGGCGCGGCGCAGTTCCAGCAACCGGTCGGACGATTCCCGATAGGTGCGCATCAAGTCGGACTGCTGGCGAATTTGGGTTGTCCCACCGGCACGAGCCACCATTTGTTCCAGGGACGCGTACAACTGCTCGCGTTCCTCTTTGACTGTGGCCACCTGTCCCAGGCGATCTTTCCAGTAGCGGGCAGCCAGACGCCCGTATGCCGCGTTCAGGTTGCGGTTGCGCTCTTTTAACTCCACCAGGGTTTTTTGCACCTGTTTGACATATTCTTCGGCTTTGCGCCTGCTCTCCAGTTCCGTTTGGAAGGTGTTGGCGCTGTCCAAATCAGCGGCCCTGACCGAAGCCAGTGTCGCCAGATAACCCAGGTCTTTTTCCATCTGTTGCAACAGTGCAACCATGCGCTGGGAGTTGTAGGGATTGGCCGGGTTGGCCAGATCCAAACTGCCCGTCTCTTCGAATTGATGCCAACGGGCTTCGAATTCCAACAAGGCCGAGCGGCGGCTTTCCAAATTGTTCCGCAGGCCCCTCAACGATTCAGGAGAGACCGCGCCGGAGGAAATGTTGCGCGAGGCGCGTCCCATTTCGTTGATCATCTGATCCAGGTCGGCGCTGAATTCCTGCACCAAAATACCAACCGATTGTTGGGTGCGGGCGGAATCGGCAGTCATGGCGGCCATATCCAAATCCGATTGCAGCTGGACCAGTTGGTCCCGCAACTTCACACTGCGCTGGCTGAACCCCAGCAAGGCAACCTTCACTTCACGGGATTGGATCTGTCGGGAAGGATCCTGGCTGTCCCACTCCAGGACCGTGCCCAGAGAATCGGCGGTCACCACCATGCGGTCCAGGTCGCGCACGGTTTCGTCCAGACCCAGCATGAGGGCTGCGCCTTGATCGTTTTTCGCCATTCCCTGCAATACCAAATGACCCACAGCCTGGCTATCGGCAGCGCTCATGGCGTAACGATCGTCGCCGGTGGCGGCCAGCTGAATAAAACGAGCCACAGCGGCCAGGGTATCAACAACTTGTTCGCGGAATTCGATGGCCCGGGTTTCCTGCTCCAGCACGGCCAGCGTATCGGCGTTCAGAACTAAACCAAAGGAGATGTCCGCTGCCATCACAAAAGCAGTGTCGATGCCTACAGGAACAATGGGTGGTGGTGGCGGCTTGGTTTCAACAACCGCAACCGTATTCGTTTGGGTAGCCGAATCATTGAGGGCAGCCGGCTGAGTTTCCGTCTCCACTTCGGGACCGGATCCGGAACACCCATACAACGTCAGGCCGATCAGCAAGAGCAGCCACAACGGGAGCAGGGTTTTGTTTCTTCGGGCGTACACGGTCATCACTCCTGTCCCTTGATTTCTAGCCAGTCGAGTACCAATTGGAACATGTCGGGCACTTCGGCGGGGATTTCAGATACAGACTCCAGGGCCACTTCAATGACTTGGCCCGGGGCAAAAGGATCATCTTCGGGTGGCGGACCGCGGAACACCCGTCCGGCCTTCACGTGGTTCGCCTCCAGATAAAAATCCGGCAGATCAATGCGGTAGGCCTGGTTGCCCAGAACCACCAGAATGCGCAACAAATTATTCTGAATGCGGTGCAGGAAATAGAACTCGTACAGCTTGCCCGTTTCATCCACCACCGAACCAGTGCTGGTGCGATCGGCTTTTAGCACACTGAAGTCCAGGGCTTCGGCCACGGCCAAAGGCAATGCTCTGGGATGGCCCAGAATCCAGCCCGTAAGATCCTGTTTTTCTTTGCTGGCCGGCTTGCTCAGGCCCACACCTTGACCGGCAATGCGTTCGCTGCGGTTGATAACCACCGCCTGCTCCACGCCTTCGGTGGCGGTGATGTCACCGCTTTTGTCTTTGCCCAGAGCTGCGCCGCCAGGCTGATCGGAAGCTGCCTCGGCGTTGGTCGGTTGAGCCGGACCCGTACCGCCGGCGCTGCGCAAAGTGGCGTCCAAACCCTGGTTGTCGTCGCGAGTAATCGTCTGCACACTTGGGTCGTTGCCAATGGCGCCAGGCACATCGGCAGCAGGTTTGTCCACTTGGACCACCGGCTGGTTGTCGGGTGTTTCGCTCATGGCCACTTCGGTGTCCACCGGCACGCGCACCGGTTCGATCTCGGGAATATCCTCGGTCACATTGGGGACCTCGAACAGCACCACTTCGTTCTCCTCAAATTCTTCGAAGGAGGTTTGGTACTGGTTCTTGAAGGGTGCATCCACGTCATCAAAATTGATTTGTTCTTGCGGCTGAACCTTGGGCGGTGTCAGCATTTTTTCGATGATGGGCGCAGTCTGTTTGCCCACCTTGTAGGTGATGGTTCCCAGGAAGATGATCGCCAACAACAGAGGCATCATCGCGGCAACGCCGGCCCAGGAAGAGGCCTTGTTGTCGAGAATCCTTTCCAGTGTCATTTTGTTGGCCAAAATCATCCTTCACCGCCCGGTTCCGGCTCGGGTTGGGTCAATTGGAAACAGGTGATGGATTTTTGCATGCCGAGATCCTTGCAGATGTCCAGCATGTCCACCGTGAACTGGGTCGGTGCGTTGTATTCGGCCTGAATGGCCACCGGGATTTTGCCGGGGTTGGATTCGGCCACCAGGGCTTTCAGCTCGTTGTATTTGGCCTGGGCAAAGCTTTGATCGCTGTTGTCCAGGGGCATTTGCACTTCATATTTGCTGTCCAACCAACCGCACTGAATGCGGCCGTCGGCCCGAATAAAAATATCGAAAACCTCTTTGTCGGTTCGTGCGGCCAGGTTTTCGCCTTTGCTGTGAGGCAGCGGGATTTCCACCTGCTGCTGAATTTTTGAGATCATCAGAAAGCCGAACAGGACGATCAGAACAACGTCCACCAGACGGATGATCATGCCATTGCTTCTATTTTTTTGCATGACGTTCGATCCCTCCTAGGCCGCCCGGCCAATGTCCTTGATCAGCATTTCCCGGTAGTCTTCCACTTTTTCCATGGCCAGCATGATTTGACCGCGGAACGAAGCACCCATCTCGGTGCTCAACCAGTTCAAAATCACCGAAACCACAATACCCATGAAGGTGGTCACCAGGGCAATACCCATGGCGGCCAACAAGTCGTCGTTGCCGGCAGACATGCTCTTGGCAGCGAAACCACGATAAATACCCCACACAGTACCGAGCAGCCCCAGACCACCGGAGGTGTCGGCCAAAAAGAACATGCGGGCTTCAAATGTATTGAAACGATGCTCTTCTTTTTGCCGATAAAAATCCGCTTCGCTGCTGATCAGGCTCATGTCCGCGCTCTGGCGATAGACCCGGGCCACGTCCTTGAGCAGGCGGCCGACCTTGCTGGTGCTGTGGTCTTCCACCAGCGTATCGACTGCTTTGATCTCCATGGTGGCCAAATCGGCTTTGTAAATATCCTTGCCGCGAACCTTCTCCAGCATTTGCCGGCGCATCTGGTCGATCACAAAGAAAACACCAATGATCAGCAGGACGATGATCACGTGGCCGATGGGCTTGCCCTTGTCGATGAAGGCCTTCACCGTTTCGCGCACTTCAATTTCTTCGTCGGCATCGGTGTCAGCCATGGCTCCGGTCATTTGGGCCAACCGCGAGTTTTGCAACTCGACATTATCAGAAGATTGCGCCACCGCCATCTGCCACAACCCTGTGCCGGCAATCAACAGCACGGCCGCCGTCATGAATACTTTTCCCCACCTGAACATTATTTGCTTCCTCCTGTTTGGGTCTGTTCCTTTTCTTCATTTTTTATTTGAGCTTCGCCCACCGATAAGCCTTTGCGGCCCGGATCCAGAATCAGCATCGGTTGCCGCTGTTCCAAATCGCGCAGTGGTGTTTTTTGCACGCCGAATTCGAGTGTTCGCTGCATCACCTGGCGGGCGATGAGGATCTCCCGGGCAATGGTCTGGTGCAGTTCGCCTTTGGAGTCACGCCAGCGCAGTTGATATGTGTACTGGTCAACATCCACCAGGCGGCCCTGGGTGTCGCGCCAATCCCAACTCACTTCCAGTGGCGGAGTGCCGCGTCCGTTGAATTGAACCACGGGGCGGCTGAGGCTATCGAGGATTTCCAGGGTCCAGACCTGGGTTCCAGTCACATCACCCAAGCTGTACAAGCGGATGGGGATGGCGGGGTACTGGTACAAGGTAATTTCTTCGAGGGCCGGAATGCTGTCGTTGCCCACCGGCCGCAACAGTTGACGACGCAGTTTCTCGTTGGCCAATGGCCCAAGGCGTTTGATGCGCACCCGACCGGCGGAAAGGCTATCCGCGCCCACCTTGCGGGCCAGGTAACGGGCTCGATCCAGTTGGTCTTCGTCGGCAACAATAATCAAATCGCCACCCTGGCCTTTTTGCAGGTTTCCACCCAAGGAATCCATGCTGGCCCGATAATCATCGCTGTAGTTGCCTCGAGGCAGATCGTTTTCCGGATAGGCATCGGTCATGCCTTCGGTGATGTCCCAGGTGATGCGATCGCTCCAGGTGCTGTCCATCACGCCAATGCGCCAGCGGGGCAACCGCCGAACCTGGGCCATGTCCACACTCTCGTCAAAGATACGGCGGAGACGCTTGACCCGCACCAGGGCTGTGTCGGTGACGGCTTTCACGGTGAAGAAACCATGAGTGGGTTCTACGGGAGCCACGGTCACGGCTTCGGCCTGAGGGAAGAAGTCGACCCCGCTGGCAGTCAGGTTGGCGTTGTAAGGAGCGTCGTCCATTCGATCATGACTGTAGCGCACCGCCGGCTTGGCTTTGCCGCTGGAATGCCAGCTGATGACGATGCCGTGAGAGCCGCTGGTCATGGCGGCCAGGTCACTTTTGGGTTGGGTGTAGGTGTATTCCAGCCAGGCCTGTTCGCCAACGCTGAAGCGGGCTCCGAGCACCCATTGATCGGACTCCAGCCGAGCCAGCAAACTGTGCTTGCCGTAAATGTAACCACGGGCCGAAGTGGCGTAGGTGGTGCGCCAGCGACGGTCCACCACGCCCGCGTTCAGCATGAAGAGCTCGCGCTCCCAGGATGCGCCCGCGCTCAAAGTGGCTGGCAAATAAACACTGTCGTCATGACCACCGAGAGAAATGTTCGGTTGGTGCGGATTTTCCAGCACCGCGCCAATGGTGACACCTTGCATGGGGAAACTGTAGGCCGCCGCCAGACTGGTGGTGCCCACAGTGCGGCTCAGGCCACCGGTCAGCAGGGGATCATTATGGGATCCCTGGTTCAAATCCGAGCCGCTCAAATCAAAAGCACGCTGGTCAAGACCAAGGGAGAGCCCCAGGGACAAGCCAGCAAACACTCGCCTGCCATATCCGACCCGAAATTTCTTCAAACCCCATAGAGGCGTCGTCAAATAGTTGGCATCCAAACTCAGACCGCCACCAAACTTGCGCGTGGTGTAGATCAGGCCGCCGGTGTTCAGATCCGTGGAATTTTCCAGCAAACCCAGATGCAGAACCTGGAAGCCGGCGGAGATTTGTTGCAGGGTCATTTCACCGAGAGCCGGGTTCAATCCGTAGGCAAACGGGTCGTTGAGATCGGCCACCTGGCTGGTGGAGCCAAAAATCGGTTCGTTTTGCGCAAGGGCCAAGGTTGTGGAGAACGCCATCACGCACAGAACAAGTAACAAGGTTTTGCGGATAGCCGTCATCGGACCACCCCACATGTGCCGGTGCGGAATTCACGGCCTTCGTTGTACACAATGTAGAGGTAGGTTCCCGGCGGCATGGGTTCGCCGTTTTGGTTGCGGCCGTTCCAGGTCAGGCTGCGTGTTCCATCCAGAATGTCGGTTTCGAAAACCTGATGCCCACTCAACTCAAAGATGCGGATGAGCGGATGCTGCATGGTCTGGTTCTGGAACCGGAAAACGATGGCGTCGTTGTGACCATCGCCATTGGGCGTGGCCACGTTGGGGCTGACCACAAAAGGACCGGCCGCCACGGGGAAACAGCTCAGGTCGGTGTTGTTGTCCGGGTTCACATCACGGCCATCGATGATGGCCATGTGGGCACAATATTCGCCTGGTCGATCCACTTCGAACTGGATCTGAGGCAGGGTTACAGACCGACCGGATTCCAATCCGTCGTAATGGAGTTCGCGACCGGCAACCCGCATACCATCGGGATCTTCCAGCCACATGTCGACGGTGAACGGCCCGGCATCATATCCAAGACTGCGCACCCGGCCGTTGAAGCGCACGCTTTCAGTGAGGCCGGCGCTCGTGGGGACATTGGACAATGTTGTCTGGAGGTCGGCGCCTTCCCACTTCACGTAGAGTGGAATGGACACCATGGTGGTTTCAGGCAAAGCCGAGCCCACCTCAATGACCTGGAAAACGAGAGGGCCAAAGAGTTCGCACACTTCCTGGGTCACGGTGCCTTCGGGCGGGGTGATGTCGAAGGAAATCATGGTGTCGCCGAAGGCCGTAGCTTCAACAAAAGAAGGCAACAGGCCGACAATGAGCCTGGTATCGTCGCCATCGCTGTCTCGCGAGTTCACGTCGAAAGTAAGATTGTTCTCTTCCCGCACACCAAACGCCTGCACCATACCGCTGGAGGATATCTCGTTCAAGGTTATGCCGTCCTGGCAAGGCTCCAGACCGGGGTCTGCGGGGCTCAAAACCAGGTTTGATACTTCGAGGGAAGGAGCACGATTGGCGGCCACAAAAGCACCCACGGTGTGGCAGTTGTTGGCCGGGTTAAAGTCGTCCATGCCTTCGGGAGGTTCAATGCAGGCGGTGAAAGGACATTCGCCCGCCTCGCCGCAACTTTCCACCACGAAACGCACGGTATCGCGTTGGCCTTCCACCAAATTGATCTGAACTTTTCCCAACGGTTCCACGAAGCAGGTGCATGGTCCGCCTTCAAGACCCATGAGGGCGCCCTGAACCGGTTGGCGTGAAACTTCGATGACCACATCCACCAGGAACGGATGCTGCTGTTGGATTTCACCATCCGGCTGCATGGGCAGGAACATCATGTCGAGGATGGCCAGATCCGGTCGGGACGGTTCAACGATCACGGTCAACTGGAACGATCGCATTACGGTTGGGTGTCGAGTGTCGCGCAATTCCAGCAGCAGATCGCCACCGACAGGACCAATCAAATCGCTGGTCAACGCGATGACCGGCCAGGTGCCGTCCGCAACGGGAAGCTGCTCGATGTTCAACCAGGCCATGGTGTTTTCCACCACCCGCAACTCGGGTTGGGCACCAGGCCAAGTCCAGCCAACTTGGTTCAGGCAATAGCTGAATTCATCGTCTTCACTGACAACCACGGTGTCAACGTCGGCGCAGATTGTGGACAGACCACTGCAGTCGGGATCGGCAGCCAGGCAAGGAGCCGCCGAAAGCAAACGCACCGACAGGCTTTGATTCAGGGTTTGTTCGGGCAGACAGTTGTAGGCTTCCAGAGGGCTGATGATCCAATCCGCATTCACGAGCAAGTCGACCGAATCGGCACCTGCGGGGATCAAATCTGCCGTGGGATAGACCTGGACAGTCCATATTTGGGTTTGGCCTGGAGCCAAAGGACGCGCTCCCACCGGCAGAACAACAAAAGGTTCGGGTAGGAAATCGGGCGGTGAGACCTGCACCGGGAAGTGACCGCTGTTGGTCAAACTCACCGTGGCCGAGACGCTCAATTCGGCCAGGGCCGGCAGTATGCCAAAATCGAGAGAGGATCCGCTGGATTGATACCCCTGGGCGCTGGACCAGGTGAGGGAACCCAGACCTGATCCGTTGTCCTGCAACCCATGAAGGCCGCCGCGTCCCGTCAACTGGAATTCGCAAACCATGGTCGAATCGCCACCGTCGCTGGCGGCGCCAACCCAATCTAAGGTGACGGTCAGGTTGGCCGTGTAGGCCAGAGTATCATCGGGGGCAAAATTCACCGGCAGCATCACCGAGGTTGTTGGGCTGACACAACCATCGCCAAACCACTGCCCGGGCCAGGAATCCACGGAGAAAACATTGTTCGGGTCGTCCAGATCCACCTGGGTGATGCGTGAAGGAAGCAGGCCCTCGTTGGTAAAGGGCAAGAAAGCCCACTGGGCCGCGTTGGAGCAAAGAGCTTCGCGCACGCCAAAGTCCATGATCCCACCGCAGAGAACACCATCGGACTCCGGTGCCTGCTGGGGCGAGCCACCTGGAGTTTGCAAGAAAATGATGGCCAGGTCATCAGGGGCCAGCAACGCCAGGTCACCATCGCCATCAAAATCGAAATCACCCACCTGCAAAGCCGTGATGGGCGTTTGCAGGGCTCGGGTTTGAATGCTTTGGGCCGCGTCGAGGGTGCACACGGTGAGGTTGCCGGTTTGGGAATCGGCGTACCACAATTCGGGATAGAGATCCAGGATGTGGGCTGCAACCACCGGGCTGGATTGAGTGTTCAGACCCGCGCCATCGATACAGCCGGCCGGAGTGACGGGCCAACTGCCGTCAAAATTGAAGCCGCAAAGATTGCCGCCACCCTGATCAGGTGTGGTGTTGAGAAGAGCCGCAGGAGTGTTGGAATCATCCCAGGGATCGAGCAGGCGTCCAAAGAGCAGGCCCCGACTGAACTCCTGGGTCTCATTCACCACTCCAGGGGCTTCGAAAGTACCGTCGCCCAAGCCACGGGCCAGGCGCAGACTGTAGGATGATTGTTCCTGGTAATCCGCCGCCCAGATGAGATCGACCAGGCCATCGCCGTCGGCATCTTTCAAGAGGGCGTGGATGGGCCAGGGCAGGCTTTTGTCGGCCGGCTCATTGGTGGAAACAACCTGGACAGTCTGGAGTTGAAAATGACCCTGGCCATCGTTCAGCACCACCAGGTAGTTGAGACCGAAGATACCAAAAACCACCAGGTCATCGTGGCCATCGCTGTTCACATCACCGCAAACCAAGGTGCGTGAGATGAAGCCGGCGGGGAAATCCACCTGGGTGGCCTGGGTTCCGTTGGGGGAAAATTCTGCGCCGGGGTTGGTCCAAAGCTGCAAGCCATTCAACGACAGCAAGACCAGGTCTTGTTGTGAGTCGCCGTCCAGGTCGATGGTTTTCAGGTCGACGGGATTGTCCGTTGTGCAAGGAGCGGGAGCGCGAACCAACCACTGGTCGAGGCCGCTTTGCCAGTCATAATTTCGGGCCAGTGTGGTCAGATAATGGGTTCCCCCGGAAGACGCCAGCAAGACACCTTCCAGATCCTTGTCAGCGTTCAAATCGGCCCAGCTCCAGGCCTCGAATTCCAGCTCACCCGACGGGAAAGCACTGGCCAGGCTGATGGAGCGTGGCTCCATGTCCGCCAGGGTGCCTGTCAGGTTTTGTTCGGTTGGTTTGATGAATGTTTGCCAGGTGTGGCCCTGATCACCCTTGAGGGTGATGGTCACTTCTTCACCCGGAGCAAAAGGAATGAACGGAGTGAACAGCAGGGTATCGCCGGCAGTGGAGAAGTGCAGATCGCCGCGTTGCCGCAAACCCGTTGCCGAACCGCGCACCACCAAGGCGTCCTGGTATTGGGTCAGGGTTCCGGGTTGCAGGCGCACGCCAAAGGGTCCGCAAGGCTGGGTTTGAACCGAGCCTTGGGGTGGGAATGTTTCCAGAACGATGGGTTGTTCAGCCAGTGCCAAAAGGGGCAGCAGAATTATCAATGCAAGCAGGGCACTGATGATCCTCGGCTTGGTGCAGCTTATGGGGTTGGCAATATCGTTGCCCCGGCAACAATTACTCATGG
>JAUUYW010000558.1 GCA_030590265.1 Candidatus Krumholzibacteriia bacterium | reverse complement strand
GGCAGGATGGGCATATGGTCCCCAGCGAGATTGTAAACATGACAGCCGGCGGATCTGACATTTCATTCTGGCCCTACACTGGAACCTCACTGACCGATTCACCCATGGACCCGATCAATCTTGTTTTCAAAGGCGAGGCCGATCCTGTGCAAATTCGCGCCGCTTTGATGTCTTTGGATGGCGACCGCACGGATGTGTTTCCGGACATGCCGCCCTTCAACCTGCCCTGGACTGATGCCCTTGGTGGGGACGTGCAAACCACATATCTGGAAGATGGTGGCTGGGAAGGTTGCGTCATCCAAATGACCCTCGGTGAGTACTCCGGTTTGCGGGTTCACCTGCGTCTTTTTGCCACCGGTTTGGATGATGGCCAGGGCGGCACCTACACCCTGGGTGGAGCCCATTTTGAGATGATGATTCCCGGCACCAGCGAGCACCAGGTGCTGAGCTGGGAATGGGCCGAAGCCATCGTTACTTATGATCTGGCTCGCACGGGACTGCTCGCTGCATATCCCGAACCCACCGGCATGATCAATGCAGCGCCATCCTTCCGCACAATCCCCACTTTCATTTACAATCCCATGGTGGAAGATGGTATGGGGCAGATGTTGCTAACCGCACTGGGTTACCCGGTTGAAGAGCAAACGGAAAATTTCCCCCTCCCCAGCGATGGCCAGGGAACACTGCTTAATTTGGGTGGAGCCCTGCCAACCACGGCTGGCGAATACACATATTCCGTGGTGATCGAATACGAACAGGCCATTCCTCGTCCGGTTTGCAGCGATGGCCCCTACGATTGGTTGTTTGTCACTGGTCCCATCGTCTTCAACACCCACGTTCAAGTCACCGCACAGGGACGTTACGTTTACGACACCACCTACGACGGGCTTTTGAACGCAGTGCCCATTGATATTGAAACCTTCCAGCCCATCGGCCCGCCTTTCTTCGCCCAGGTATCCGGCGAACAGGGTGGTTTGCACAATGGAGCAAGACGGAAGGTCAAAAGCATGGATCGTCGGCTTGCTTTGCAAGAAGGAAATCCGGAATTGTTCTTCGATATCCTGCAGGTGGGCACCATTGGTACCCTCGGATACAAGTCTTTTGAAAAATGTTTCGAAAACGAGTGGACCAACTAGGATGAAAAAGCCCGGCTGCTCTTGATGAGTGGCCGGGCTAATTTTATTCCCTCCCCAAAGCCACTACCGGGTCCATCCGGGCCGCTTTGTTTGCAGGATACAACCCAAAAAACAAACCTATGGAGATGGAAAAAAGCGCCGCTCCCACAGTTACAAAGGGACTGATGGCCAGCGGAAAACGCAACACCTGAGTCACACCATAAGAAGCCAAATACCCCAGGCCAATCCCCAACACACCACCAATACCTGTCAAGATCCCAGCCTCAATCAAGACCTGAAACAGAACCTCTTTCCGCTTGGCCCCCACAGCCATGCGCAAGCCAATTTCCCGGGTCCGCTCCGCCACCGAGATAAGCATGATGTTCATCACCCCGATACCGCCAACCAACAAACCAATAGACGACAAAACCACCAGCACCATGGCGATGCCTCCGGTGATTTTATCCACCAGGTCACCATAGGTTTCGCTGGAAATGGCATCGAAATCGTTCTCTTGTCCGGGCCTGAGACGGCGCACCTGGCGAATGTTGCCAACAATGTTGGATATGACCTCGTCGACGTCATGGCCTGGCAACACCGATACGGCAATATTTCGGTCTTCAAAATTACCTT
>JAUUYW010000276.1 GCA_030590265.1 Candidatus Krumholzibacteriia bacterium | reverse complement strand
TCAGGCTGCGGACCAAGAGGCCGCTGCGCAATTTAGGTTCGAACCAGGTTGATTTGGGGGGCATAACGGCGTCGGCGTCGGCCACAGCCATAATTTGTCCTACGCTGGCCGGGGCAAAAGCAAATGCCACGGCCATGTCTTCACCACAACGGCGCTCCAGCTCACCAAAGCCGCGGCTGCCACCGATAAAATCAATGCGGGAATCCTTGCGGGGATCACCGATGCCGAGCACGGGCTCAAGCAGCAATTCCTGCAGGATGGCGGCGTCCAACCCGCGCACGGGGTCGTCGGCGGGGAAGGTGCCGCTGCGGGCTTTCAGGTTGTACCACTGGCTGTCCAGGAACATGCCCCACTGACGATGGCCGGCAGGAGCGGGGTCGGTGGTTTCGCTCACCTCGAAGAGATCCCGGACCTTGGCCAGAAATTCTTCGGAAGATAACCCGTTGAGATCCTGCACCACCCGGTGGTAACCCATGAGTTGCAATTCATCTTCGGAGAACATGACGGCCAGGAAGTGATTGTAAGCTTCGTTGCCCGTATGATTCTCATTGCGATCGCGGTAAATGTCGCGCACTCGATGAGCCGAGGCCGTGCGGTGGTGACCATCGGCCACGTACAAGGCATCGATGCCGTCAAAAGCATTTTGAATGGCCGCAATATCATCGGCACCATCGACAACCCAGATGGCGTGACCGATTTCATCATCGGCAGTGAATTCCACCGCGGGGGCATCTTTGGTGATGCGCTCAATGATGGATCGCACGGCCGTTTCGGGGCGGTAAGTGAAGAGCACCGGGCCGGCATTCACACCCAGCAGTTCCATGTGCCGGGCCCTGTCGTCTTCTTTGTCGCGACGGGTGAACTCGTGTTTCTTGATGGCGCCGGTCACGTATTCGTCCACACTGCAACCGGCAGCCAGGCCGAATTGAGTGTGATTGCCCATTTGCAGACGGTAAATGTAGAAGGCCGGATTGTCGTCCTGAACCAGCACTTTATCGTTGATCATGTCCTGCAGGTTGGCCGCGCTGCAGGCATAGATTTTTTCGGGATCTTTGGCATCGGCTTCGGGCAAATCGATCTCGGCCTTGACCACATGCAAGAAGCTGAGAGGCTCATCGGCGGCCATGACGCGGGCCTCGTCCGAGTTCAACACATCGTAGGGAGGGCTGGCCACACGGGCAGCCACTTCGGCTCGGGGGCGAAAGGCGCGGAAGGGACGAATATCAGCCATTGCAGACTCCTGTCGTGGTAGTAGGACATGTTTCCTTTGATTTGAAAGAAAATACCTGAAAGTCCCAGTTCCAAGAAAGTTAATGCATGGGGTGATGGGGCTCGCCAGCCCCAAAGGACACGGGGACTTTGGTTCCTTTCACACAGGTATTTTCTGCCTGAGGCTATTATGCACAAAATGTCTTTAATTGCCAATTTATTGGGTATTGGTGAAGATCTGAGCTGTTCCGGAGTGATGAAAACGCCACCTGGGAGGCGGTCGGGGGGTGGACTCTGGTGGGGATGGAGATTCGTTCCCGGGAGTTTTTTAAAGCATTACCAGGGCCGGGACATGGCCTCGCAGGGTGGGAGTTGCGGGTTCGCAGCCTTGATGAGGATTCATCATCCCTCAACCAGCACCGGCCTCATTTCCTGAAGATTCCACTTGGCGTCTTCATTGTCTGGATCCCGGGCCAAAATCCCTTCCAAAATTTCCACGGCCTCAGGAATCGCCTTCTCTTCATCACAGGTTTGCCAAAGTGCACAGGCCAAATTGTTGGCTGCTGGACCATGGCCCGGGCACAGGGCCAAAACCAGCCGAAAAACCCGCTGAGCTTCATCCAGTCGACCAGCCTTGAAGAAAGCCTCCCCACGACCGATCCAGGTGTCTTTTTCCCAATCCCAGAGAGGAATATTGTTCCCTCCAGGCAAGGGATGAAAGTGCAAGGCGGGAATAAACCCCAAATTCAAAAGGGCAGCCGTATCCAGGGGAGCATTTTGATCCTCGCCCACGGGCAAATTCCATTTCTTCCGAAAAATCGCGTGCTTGGCCCGCAGCTCAGCCGCATAATCCACATCCCCATCCACAAAACTGCGACTGCCATAATGATGCACAAAACTATCAGCAGCAATCACACAGGCATAACCGGCCACAAAAGTCCGCAGACAGTAATCAGTGTCTTCATAATTTCCTTGTCCAAAACTCTCATCCAGGCCACCAAGCCGTTCCAGCAATTCGTCCCGAATGAGCACACAAAACCCAACCACCCACATGGTCTTCTGGCATTGGCCGGCCAAAGAGGCTGTAAGCCCATGGGCAAATTCAGCCAAACCTTCACAAGTGTTCTGGTTGTACTCGACTTTTTCCAGCTTCTGGGCACCGGTGATGCTGTTGGTCAACGGACCGACCAATCCGATGTTGGAGTTGTTGTTCAGATGGCCGATCATGCTCTCCAACCAGCCTGCGGTGACCACGGTGTCGCTGTTGATCAAACAAACATGGCGCCCGACGGCAGCCGCAATTCCCACATTGTTGCCCGCGGCGAAACCCAGGTTTTCCCCATTGAGGATGACCTTGACCTGGCTGTGATCCCGTGCCAATTCCTGAAGGAATTCGACGGTGTCGGGCCGCGATCCATTGTCCACAAAAATGATCTCGTGACGTTCGTCGGTATGCTTCAACAAGGAAGCCGCGCAGAGCTTGGTATACTCCAGGGCATTCCAGGTCAAAACGATCACCGAAACCGTATCGGGATCCGCCTTGGCGGCTGCACTTCTTTGCAATCTGCGTTCGGGATAGGTTCTGATATGGTTGTGGATCGAACGCTCAACTTGGCCGTCTTCCTGGACGATCAGATCGGCTTTGGCCCGGCCTTTCCAGATTTCATTGAAGCGCAGGACATTGTCCTGGACCTTGGCCCATCGCTCTTCACCGCTCTGGCTTTCGTAGTGGATGATCACGCTTTCGGGTCGGTAAACCACTTTCCAGCCGGCCTCGCCTACCCTTAAACAGAGATCCACATCTTCATTGCCGTTCCAGTAGTCCTCATCAAAACCATTCATGGCTGAGAACAGCTCCTGCCGAATCATCAAGGCCGCCCCGGTGACAATCTGAAAATACTTGGGTATGGCCACCATGGGAGAACTGGCCGGTAATTTGTAGGCAACATGTTCCCCGAGCAGTTTTGGCTTGTCAGGGTCATTGCACTGCAACAGGGCCACGCCGGCGTGTTGGATGGTGCGGTCGGGAAAGAGCAATCTGGCACCGGTGATGCCCACACCGGGATCATTGTCCAACGTTGTGACCATGGGGTCCAACCACGAGGGAGTAACTTCCATATCGTTGTTCAGGAAGAGGATGTAGCGTCCGGTGGCCGCTTCGGCGCCCACATTGCAGCCCCTTGAAAAGCCCAGGTTGTTTTGGTTGAAAATGGCTTTCAGGGGTCCGGATTCAGCCTGGTGGGTCAACCATTGGCGGGTATCATCGGTAGATCCGTTGTCCACCACGATAGTCTCGAAAGAGGCCTGCGCACCAAATTCCAGGATGGATTTGATGCAGTTGCGGGTCAGCTCCAGCTTGTTGAAAACGGGGATCACCACAGAAACATCGGGGCGGCACTCATGGTGGCACAAAGGCATGAAATCAACCTCTTCTGGACGGAATCCGACCAATGGGGCTTCAAAAGGGCTCGTATTCGTATCTCAGACAGGAGAATTGCAATTTTCATGCAAGAGAAAGCCGACGGGTTTGGCCCGCCGGCTTGAAGAATAAACAAGGGGGATCAGCAGTGACTTTGCACCCTCACTTGCTTAAGGTCATGCGTCCGGTTTTTGTTCCATCGGGTGTCTCCAAACGATACAGATAAACCCCACTGGCAACCGAGCTGCCACGAGAGTCCGAACCATCCCAAAGCACTTCCTGACTGCCGGCACCCACAGTCTCATTCAACAATTGCCTTACCAGGTGCCCGCGAATGTCATACACCCCAAGCCGCACGACCATATCCCGAGGCAGCTCAAAAGCGATGCGGGTGCTGGGGTTGAAGGGATTGGGATAATTGCCCCGCAACCGAACTTCACTCGGCAGCACTGTGTTGGGCTGACCGTTGGTTTGATCATCGTCATCATCCGGTTCGTCCGGGGTGGTGGTGCCGCCGTCCAGGCTCAACAGTTCCAGATGGGGAACCATGTTGAATCCCGACACAGTGAGTTGAAGCTGAGGCACGTCATCCAGAGAATCAGTGATGATGATTTCCGTTGTCCCTCCAACGCCAACCATTCCCACTCCGTAGAGCACGCCGTTCCAGGTCAGCGCCGCCACGGAACCAACAGGTCCGTTCACCTGACCCGACCACGATGTTGCCGATGAGGGCAAATCACCTGGTCCGCTCACCACAAAACTTTCGGGCACGGCGGTGCGCACCATCAGGGAGCAATCGCCAAAAATTACATTCTGATCGATGACTTGTTCGGACACCGCAACCCCAGTGTATTCATCCAGCACCTTCATCAGGCCTGAATAAAACAAGGCGCCCAGGGTGAAGGCCTCTTCTCCGGTCAAAAGATCAATGACTTCAGCCTGCATCACCGTCGGGGGAACCCACGGTGCCAGCGAGGATGAGGAAATAACGCCGATGGCCCCCTGGGGCGAGTCGGGAGTGCCCGCGCGCAACCAGGCTTCAGCCAGGCATTCGGTCAAATTGAAATCACCATTGGAACAGGAGACATCCACGATCCAGGGCCAGCGCGGACCATTGTCCAGGCCATGAACCTGGGTGGTGCTGAAATAAACGCTATTCCAGCTGGTGCCGCTGCCGTGACCGAGGTAATTCACCACGCTGGCGCCATCATTCAACGCCGAGGTGATCACATGGGAGGCAGCCCCCTGACCTT
>JAUUYW010000367.1 GCA_030590265.1 Candidatus Krumholzibacteriia bacterium | reverse complement strand
GTCCCCATGGTCCCCCTATCCCGACTACCCCCCCCCCTCCCAGATGAACGAATTCATTGTCGTACTCGAACCCTGTTGCGCCGTCACGCAGTTGTTCGGCAGCTTCGAACCGATAATGGGATACCTCGATCCCGGCAAAATCACGGTCTGACCACACATGCCTCAACCGAACCGTGGATGCGCCATCCCGACGGAAAGACCCGGCCACCAATGGAGACAGGACACTGTCGGGATACGCCCGCTGTGACCCCGATCCGTATCGCCCTGATGAGAACAGTTCCCACCGATCGACCTGGAGCCGCAACTCCCATTGAATGCCCACCGGCTCTTCATTCGAAGTTCCTCCCAGGTCGTTTTTCTGATCGTGCATGAAATCGTCCAGACGAAGGCTGACCCGCAAGTACCGTTCACGGGTTTCATCTGTGATGAAAAGCCCAAACAGCAGGTCGAACTCCTCCTTGTTCGGCGTGGGATTCACCTGCAGATGCGCGGCCAACTTGCCGAACAGACCCATCTCAAAACCGAGCCAGTGCTCCTGCCGGGATGTGTCAAGATGCAGTCCCTCACGCCAGACCATCCGGTAGAGAAATCGAAATCGCTCGCCGAGGGGTTCGGTGATGTTGAGGGTCAGATCTGTGTAGAAATCTTCTGTGGAGACACTTCCAACGGTTGTTTGAATGCCGTTGGAACTTGCCAATTGGCGCTCCCAATCCCTTTGCCAGACTGGGTTGATGGCGTAGTTGACCATGGGATGAACGAAGACCAGGCGGGAACGCAATTCGTCGGGGAAGGGCCAGTCGTCTGCGGCGCTGTTTGCGGAGTTCGAGAAACAAACCAGGACCGAAAACAAGAAGATCGGCAATAGGCGGATGCGGTGTGAAGAGAATAGCTTCGAAACCATTGTTCCACTCTTTCATGCCATTGGGGCCACATTCTTAGGCCAGCATACACCATCGAAGCATAACAAACAATCGAACCCATAAATCCGGCAGTGTGAAACAAAAGGAGTTCCCGCCAGCGGGAACTCCAGAGCCAAACAACAATCGACGGTGTGGTCAGCGACTCCGCCGTTTCAATTTTTCCAAACTCGTCACCAGGATCACCAGGAAGAGCAAAATGGCCACCACATTGATGGCCCCACCGTAGCGTCGCATCAAAATAGTAGCGCTCATATCCCCATGCATGCGCATCAGCAGAGAGACATGCAACAGGATCAGCGGCAAGTAAAAAATGGGCCGCCATTTCACCATCATACCGGTCAGTGCTGGTACAATGATGGGCGCGTGACCGAAGATCATGGTCATCACAAATCCCACAAAGAGAGCGTGCCAAACCCCATCGTAGGCAAACCCTGCCACTTCACCGGGAAAGCCCATGTTCAGCCCACCGCTCATGAAGAGCCAGACATAACCGGAAAGCAGAGCGATGGCCGTGAAACGAGTCACTCCAGGCACCTTGATGGTCTTGCGGGCGATGTCGCGCCAGAACAGCCAGCCGGACATCACCATCAAACCAACACCCCACAAACGACTTCCCAGGACCGGAATGGCAAAGCCGATCAGAACACCGGCAATCAAGAGCACGAGGGCCACAAAGAACAGCGCCCGATCACCGGCTTTGGGTGCCAGCATTCGATTCAGTTCCAGCCTCTCGCCCGTGATGGTCAAAACCAGATAAGCTCCCCACAAAGGCACTACCTGATAAACCGGTTGCCCAAGACCGAGCATCAAATTTCCCACAACAAAGAAGATGGCCCCCAGGCCCATCACCCAGTTGAACAGCGTGGGCTGACGTTTGATGATCACCCCAAAAACCGCCGCGTAAAAAACACCACCTACGGCAAAAAGCATGCCGCCCATTTTGTAGGCCGCCGGCACAGTCCCGGTTGCCAAATACCCCAGCATGAACACCGTGCCAAGACCGGTCATGGCCGGTCCCATCCAGGCCCAGCGCTGACCGATGGCCGAAGCGCGCTCCACAGCGATGACGGTTCCCAGAAACCCACCCACCATCAGAGGTCCGTGCAACAGGGCCAGTTCCATCCCCACCGGCAGGGCAAAGGGGATGCGCCCCAATCCTGCCCACAAGGCCAACAAAAGGGATGCCGCGCCCAACAGAATGAAGGGCACCGGATTGATTTTCTTTATTTCTTGATTCACTGCAAAATTCCTTTGTGGGTCATTTAGTCCAGTATGTTGCGGGCTGCTTCACTCATCAAATCAGGAGTCCAGGCCGGTTCAAAAACGACCTTCACTTCCACTTCAAATTTTTCTTCCAGGGCATCGTAAACCGCGTTGTCCGCCAGCTGGGACAGAAAATTGTGCATGGGACAGGCCGCCGAAGTCATGGTCATGGTCACCACAACGTTGGAGTCGGTAATATCAATACCGTAAATCAATCCCAGGTCAAAAACATTCACCCCAAGCTCCGGGTCCATCACGGTTTTAAGAGCCTCTTCAATGCGTGTTTTTGTTTCCATGCTCAATCCTTTGGCTGGGCTTTGAAGCCCAGTCCGTCAACTGCGGCGGCCATGGCCTGGGCATCCAAATCGCTGCCTTGAATAACCGCGCGACCATCATCCAGAAAAACCTGAACATCGGTGACGCCGGGGATTTCACTGAGGGTGCGCGTCACACTGCCTGAACAGTGACTGCAGTTCATGCCGACAATTTCCAGTTCCACTTTTTCTTCATCGTTACTCACGCTGCAAACTCCTTCATCTTCACCTTCACATCCACAACTGCGGCGGCGAGCCAGCCACCAGGCACGGGTCATCACCAGAACCAAAACAACACCACTGAGTTGATCAAACCAACCCGACTGGCCATGATGGTGGATTTGCGGGGCCAGCACCGGCATCGCCGATTCGGCCCAGGTCATCATCCAGTCCAGAAGCAATCCGCCCCCAAAGGCACTAACAGCCACGGTGAGGAGGTAGATACCCATGGTCTTGCGCCCCAGCACCCGACTGATGGTGGTGATGGTAGCGGCATTGGTGGCCGGTCCGGCAATCAGAAAAGCCAGGGCCGCTCCCGGAGTGGCTCCAAGCATGATAAATCCTACTGCCAAAGGCACGCTGGCCGTTGCGCACACATAAAGCGGGATACCCACGAGCATCATCAGGGCAATGGACAAGGCACCTTGTCCCAGGTAGGGAGCCAGCAGGTTATCAGGAATCACCGCGGATAAAAAGCCGGCGATGATCACACCAATTAAGAGAGCCTTGCCTATGTCTCCCGGCAAGGTGACCAGCCCATAATCGAGAGCTGACTTCAAACGAGGAACAAGCCCTTTGACTCGATTGTCGGCAGCGTTGGATTTCAATTCCGTGGCATTATCTTCATCAGCAGCCTGGACCAGCATGCCGCCAAGGATTCCCGTCAGCAAAGCCATCACCGGACGAAAAATGGCAAACAAGGGGCCGAGCATGGTGTAGGTGATCATGATCGAATCCACACCGGTTTGTGGCGTGGACAAAAGGAAGGCAGTGGTCGCGGCTTTGCTCGCACCATGACTGCGCAACGACGCCGCCACCGGAATCACCCCACAGGAGCACAGAGGCAGCGGCACACCAAACAGCGAAGCGCGCCACACCGGCTTCAGACCCTTACCGCCGAGATTGCGCTCCAGCCACTGGGGGTCAATAAAAACAGACAGCAGTCCGGCCACCAGGAATCCAAACAAAAGCCACCCCGACATTTCGGTGGTGACATCCCAGATGGCATGAGCAATGTCGAGGATGGTGTGGATGCCAAAATCAGCCATCT
>JAUUYW010000198.1 GCA_030590265.1 Candidatus Krumholzibacteriia bacterium | reverse complement strand
TTCTGAAATGGAAAAATATGTTCCTCTTCCCCCAACCGAACCTTCGGCCAGCGAGCCAATGTCTCACTGGCGGTGTATCCACGGAACTGGGCATCACGCACAATGCGACGGAACAGCCGTGTATCGGTAGTCTTGATATAGCTGTAATTATCAATGTTCATATGGCAGAGAGCGGAAACATAAATGCGCAGCTTTTCATCATCACCGATGGCCGGAGTCAGCAGCGGATTCAACGCGTGGATGCCCTCAACAATTAAAGGTTGTCCTTTATCCAGAGTGGTGGGTTGAGGACTGATGGAACCCATACCTGTGTGGAAGTTATACTGGGACAAGTACACTGTCTCGCCAGCCATCAGGGCTTTCAAATGGTCGTTAAAAAGTTCCAGCTTCAGGGCATTGATGGACTCGTAATCGTAATCGCCGTCTTCATCCAAAGGTGTGGCTTCCCGGTCGACGAAATAGTTGTCCAGGCTGAGGGCAAAAGGTCGCAAACCCAGCACACGCAATTGAACCATCAGGCGCTTGGCGCTGCTGGTCTTTCCACTGCTCGAAGGACCCGCCACAAGTATGAGGCGTCCATCCCCGGACATCTTGGCCACCTGATCGGCTGCTTCCACAAAGAACCGGGCGTGACGGGCTTCGGAAATCTGCACCAGGTCACTGGTGCGGCCATCGACGATGTACTCGTTCATGTGGCCGGTGTCCTGCACTTCCTGCAGATCGCTCCAGGTGGAGTATTCCCGCAGAGTGGCCAGCAGTTTGGACTGGGGCACGTAGGTGGGTATTTTTCCCGGTTCCATTTTTACATTGGCCATCAGAACAAAACCAGGGTCTTCGGGCACCAGGCGAAAAGCGCGCACAAAGCCAGTGGAAGGCAATTGCCGACCGAAGTAGAGCTGATCAAACCCATTCATGCGGAAGAGGGTCAGGTTGTCGCGGCGAAGGTACTTGGCCGAGGTGAAACGCTGATGTTTGCCGTCACGCTGGAGCATTTTCAGCAGAGCCCGCAGGCCGAAACGCTGAGGCGTCAGGGGCAGATCCATGGCCACCAACTCGTTCATGCGTTCTTCCAGGGCACGAATCTGCTCAGCGCTCAAGGGTTCATCGCCCACCAATTCACAATAAATGCCGCCGCCATAGCTGAAGTCCGCTCGCAGACGAAAGTCAGGGAAAAGGTCTTCGGCTGCCGCGGCCATCACACAGAGTCCCGTACGTTGGATAGTGGTCTGGGCTTCCTTGTCCTTCAGGCGAATCAACCGGACCCGTTCTTCACCATGGATGGCTTCGTGCAGGCTAGCCCGTCGACCGTTGATGGACATGATCACGATGGGATTCTGCAGGCCGGGGTCAATTTGACCCTTTTTCTGCAAATATTGCAGGATGGAAGTGCCGGGAGCGATCTTCACATACTGGTTATCCAGCAGGATTTCAACCAGGTCCGTTTGAGTTTCTTCGTATTTATCGGAAGACATCCCGATTCCTTTCAGGTCAGCCCTTGTTCTTATGCGCTTTCTTGGTATCATGGCTGCTGGAAGAGCTGGGGGAGCTCTTGGACTCTCCTCCGGCACTGGATTCTTGTCCAGGTCTGGATTCTCCGCCAGGACTTCCCTTTTTACCACGGGAATCGGTGATATAAAAGCCCGGGCCTTTGAAATGAAGGCCGATGCCACCACTGATCAGCCGCTCCACTTTGCTCCGGCATTTGGGGCAGCGCTGGCGCCTGGGGGCGCTCATGGGCTTGAATTCCTCGGTGATGAGGCCGCAGCGAGTGCACTCATATTCGTATGTCGGCATTTTCAACGGATCCTTCTGCCCTTTTTATTTGGGCGGGGATTGATTCAGTTGTTATGTTCTCGGTCCGGTTCGTAATATTTTGGACCCGGTTATTGCATTCGATGACCGGATAATATGGTGGTCAGGGCCCCGCGGCGCCAGCCAAGGGCCAAATCGGTTGAATAAACAAACAAGGAAGGTCTCTGTCATGAAGATCGCAATCAATGGTTTTGGACGCATCGGTCGCACGGTTTTCCGTTTGCTGCAAGAGCGCGAGGGTGTTGAAGTGGTTGGCATCAATGACATCACCGACAACGAGGCGTTGGCCTACCTGCTGCGCCACGATACGGTCATGGGTCACTTCAAAGGCACCGCGGTCATTGAAGGCGACAACATGATCACCGACAAGGGAACCGTTCGCATGACTGCCGAGCGCGACCCCAGCGACCTGCCCTGGAAAGAATTGGGTGTGGACTTTGTGGTGGAAGCCACTGGTGTTTTCCGGGACCGCGCCTCCCTTGAAAAGCACATCGAAGCTGGAGCCCGCAAGGTTCTGCTCACCGTGCCGGCCAAAGATGAAATCGACGCTACTATCGTGCTGGGTGTGAACAACGCCGACCTGAAGGCCAGCGATCGTTTCGTCTCCAACGCTTCCTGCACCACCAACTGCCTGGCGCCGTTGGCCTATGTGCTGGACAAGGAATTTGGTATCGAGAATGGTCTGATGACCACCACTCATGCCTACACTGGCGATCAGCGCCTGATCGACACTCCTCACAGCGATTGGCGCCGGGCTCGGGCCGCCGCCGAGAACATTATTCCCACCACCACCGGCGCCGCCAAGGCCGTCGGCAAGGTGTTGCCCAACCTGAACGGCAAGCTCGACGGCATGGCCATGCGCGTTCCCGTGCCTTGTGGTTCGGTGGTTGATCTGGTGACCAACATGAAAACCGATGTCACCGTCGAGGGTGTCAACGCGGCGATGAAAACCGCCAGCGAGACCTACTTGAAAGGTATCATGAGCTATGCCGACGATATGGTCGTCTCCTCGGATATCGTGGGTGATCCTCACAGTTCGGTTTTTGATCCCGGTTGCACCAGTGTGATTGATGGCAGGGTTCTCAAAACCATCAGCTGGTACGATAATGAGTGGGGTTATTCGAACCGGGTTTGTGACTTGCTGCAGCTGATGAAAGAAATCGGTTAAACCGGCAAATCCGACCAAAAGTTGGAAATTAGAGGCAAAGGCACGGGTTTTCCCCGTGTCTTTGTCTGTTTTGTGATAATTCTGTAGTATACTTATGGTAAGAAGGCCTTCGAGATCGCCCAAATTGACCCTTACTCTTCCTGGAGAAACCCATGCGCTCGATTTTTCGCCCGCTTTTGACCCTGGTTGCTATGACCATTTTCTGGACCATTTCGGCTTTACCTGCCCTGGCCATACTCACCACTCCGCTGGCTCCTGTGCCCGAAGAGAGCCCTTATACGCGCATCTACAAGAGTCACCAGCATCATCTGCAGGAAGCGGAAACCAAAACCCGCTTCATGGCCCTGATGCATGAACAGGACAAAGCCCGCACGGCCAACATGGAACTCTACAATGTGACTTTCTACGATCTGGTCATGGACCTCGATCCGGGCACCCACATTCTCGACGGGGTGACCACCATTTTGGCCCAGGTGCTGGACTCTCCACTGACCACCATGGACCTGAATCTGCTCAGCAACATGACAGTGCATGGTGTCACCGTGGCTGGCAACAACGTCGGGCACACCCATTCTTCCGACATCCTGACCGTCACCCTGGACCGGACTTATCAGCCGGGTGAGATGGTCACGGTTGTGGTTCAGTACGAGGGCAATCCGGCGAGCAATTATTTCGGCTGGGATACCTATGGTGGCGATCCTTTGATCTGGACTCTGAGCGAGCCGTACGGTGCCCGCAACTGGTGGCCATGCAAAGATCTGAACACCGACAAAGCCGATTCGTTGGATTTGCACATCACCGTACCTGATGACCTGATTGTGGCCAGCAACGGCCTGCTGGTAGCCGAGACAGTGCCCTCACCCGGTAAGAAAACTTACCATTGGGAAGAGCGTTACCCCATCGTCACCTACTTGGTTTCTTTGGCCATTCATCCCTATGCCACCTTCAGCAATACCTACACCGGGCTCGACGGCGTCACCACCATGCCCGTGGACTATTACGTCATCCCCGACTATTTAGGCCAAGCCCAGGCTTCATACCCGGTAACCGTCAATATGCTTGAAGCCTTCGCCGGTGGTTTCGGCGAGTATCCCTTTATCAATGAAAAATACGGCCACGCCCATTTTCCCTGGGGTGGGGGCATGGAGCACCAAACCCTGACCAGCATGACCTATTCAGGTTATTCCGAAATGCTGATCAGCCATGAATTGGGCCACCAGTGGTTCGGCGACATGATCACCTGCGCCGATTTCCATCACATCTGGCTCAACGAGGGTTTTGCCACCTGGACCGAAGCCTACTGGCGCGAGATCAATGAAGGCACCGCGGCTTACCGGGAAGAAATGCTCGGGGCGGCCTATTATGGCGACGGCACCATCTACGTGGAAAATCCCGACAACTTCTGGGAAATTTTCGATGGCAACCTTTCCTATCGCAAAGCCAGCTGGGTTCCTCATATGCTGCGAGGCATGATGGGTGACGCAACTTTCTTTGCCGCATTGTTGGAGTATCGCAATGTGTATGGTTTTGACAGCGCCAACACCGAGCAATTCCGTGATGTTTTTGCGGAAATCAGTGGCCGCGACCTGGACCAGTTTTTCCAGCAATGGATCTACGGCTCCGGGCATCCTCACTACCTGGTCAACTGGACTTCATCCTCCATTGAAGGTGGTACTCTTGTTCGGGTCCGCATTGAGCAAACCCAAAACGAACCAGTTTTTGAAATGTCCCTGCAGTTGAATATCGAACAAATGTTCGGCAACCAGCTCAAGGTTCTGGAAAACAACCAGCGGGTGCAGCATTACAGCTTCCAGGTCAACGGCCAGGTCGATGGCATTGAGTTGGATCCCAATGATTGGGTTCTCTGCCAGATCAATTATGGTGGAACCAGCGATGTTCCCGACAATGGTACCGGCAAAGCCCGCCTGCTGGCCAATGTGCCCAACCCGTTCAACCCCGGCACCACCATCAACTATGAACTTCCGGTGGATGCACAAGTGCGGATTTCGGTGTATGATCTCTCCGGTCGTCTGGTGCGAACCCTGGAAGACGGCTCCCGGACGGCAGGTCAGCACTCGGTGCGCTGGGATGGCCGCAACGCCCAGGGATCGGCCCAGGCTTCGGGCATGTATTTTGTACGTATGAACGCCGGTGGCACCACCGGTATTCGCAAGATAACGCTGGTCCAGTAACCGGCGGAGGGTTATGCGGAACCTTTGGCTGGCCTCGTTTTTGTGGGCTTTCTCGTTTGGTCTGATCAAGGGCCAGCTGGGCGGATTGGATCCTGTGGAGGTGGCGGCTGGCCGTTTGTTGCTGGCCGCTCTGGCTTTTTCCCCTTTCCTCCTGAAATCCAGGCAGGGGATGGTCAGGCACGGGCAAGTTATGCTTTTGGGCGCTTTCCAGTTCGGCGTCATGTACTGGTTGTATATTGCTTCCTATCAATTCCTTCCTGCCTGGCTGGTGGCCTTGTTCACCGTGTTCACTCCTCTTTATGTAGTTCTGCTGTCGGATCTGCTGGCTCGCCGATGGCATTGGCGCAATGCATTGGCCGCCCTGGTGGCTGTGCTGGGTGCCCTTTTGGTGGTGGCGCGGGGGCTGCCCCAGGACGCCTCATGGCAAGGTGTGTTCCTGCTTCAGGCGGCCAATCTCTGTTTTGCCACGGGGCAGGTTTTGTATCCGCCATTGAAAAAACAGGCTGGCGCCAGTGATGTGGTGATGGTGGGGTGGATGTATTGGGGAGCTGTATTATTCACTGGTCTGGTCATCTTGGTTTCTGGTGGAGTGAATCTGGAGTCCTGGACTCCCTCGGCTGTCTGGACTTTGCTTTACTTGGGATTGATCCCCACCGCCCTGGGTTTCTATTTATGGAATCGCGGAACCACCAGAGTGACAGCAGGTTGGTTGGCGGTGGCCAACAATTTGAAAATTCCTCTTGCTGTGGTGGTGGCCTGGCTGATCTTCGGGGAAGAGGCCGACCGGTGGCGGGCATCTCTGGGATTGCTGATTGTGGTAGCCAGCCTTTTCTTGGCCGAACCAAAAAAAAATAAGATATTGCTTTAATTCCAGGTGTAGAATACCGATGTTAAAGATAATACGTAGCCAGAAATTGCCATGGGAGGGTTGGAGTTGAAGACTTTGCAGTTTGATGACACGTTGAAAACAGGAGTCGAGCATATCGACGACCAACACGAGGCTCTGGTCGACATGATCAACATGCTGATCGAAGCCAAGATTCATGATACCCCACCGGAGACCATCTCGTTCGTTCTCGCCGAAATGGGAAAATACGTCTATGTGCATTTCCGGGACGAAGAGAAATTCATGGAGGAAAACGGTTTTTCCGGCCTGGAGGATCACCGCCGGATCCATGAAACTTTTGAAGAAAAGGTTTTGGAATTTTTTAATTTGTTCAACCAAGGTCATACTGAATTGTTGGAT
>JAUUYW010000022.1 GCA_030590265.1 Candidatus Krumholzibacteriia bacterium | reverse complement strand
TTTTTTCACTCAAATTCTTCTTCAGCGCCGGTTTGGACAGCTCTGGTGCCGAGGGTGAAATCAGTGCCAAGGCGGTCAAGGTCATGATCCAGGACATCGTCAGCGGTGAAAATCCAAGCAAACCTCTCAGTGACAAGAAAATCGTCGATATGTTGCAGGAAAAACAACTGAAGATTGCACGCAGAACCGTAGCCAAGTATCGTGAACAGATGGGCATCCTGAGTGCGCGCATGCGCAAGCAGTTCTAAAGCCCGCCAACGTGTTCGGACACTATCCGAAAGAGGAGGACTCCATGCAAAAGGAAATCATTACTCGTCATTTCAATTTGGGTGAAGATCAGGAAGCCATGGTGGATGAGGCCATCGACAAACTCGAACGCTTCAGTCCACGTCCTGTGCAATCCGTGAAATTGACGATCATTCATGAAGGTGGAGTTTTTACCGCAGATGGTGTTTTGCACCTGAAAAACCATGAATTCAGGGCCAAAGGTGAAGGCCGTGAGCCGGAAGTCAGTGTGGTCGAATTCGTGGAAAGTCTTCGCAAGCAACTGGCCAAATTCAAAGGCAAAATAAGCGGTAAGCAAAAGGGTGAAGATGGCGGCCTGGGCAAAGCAATGGTCGACGGCGAAGCATTCATCGGTGATGCTGACTCTGCCCCTGAGGGTTTTGTTCTGCGTGATATGGATGTGACCGCAGCCAAAGACACATTCTCCGGGAACGACCAGCCATTCCTGGTTTTCCGCAACATCGATACCAGCCGCGTGGGAGTGATTTACCGTCGCGATGATGGTGAAATCGGCCATATGGAAAGCAACAACGACTAGGCTTGAGGTTGTGATGCCCAAACTGACCGTAATAGGCCTCTATGAGGAGCTTCAGGAATCTCTGGAACTGACTTTCCTGGACAACTGTCCCGAACAGCCAATCCTTATCCATGCCCGGGACGTTCACCGCCCGGGCATGGCCTTGATGGGCTATACGGAAAATTTCCAATCCAATCGGATTCAGGTCATTGGTGAGTCGGAAAACTCCTTCCTGGAGACCCTCAGTGAAGATGACCAGAAACTCGCGGTGGAGCGAGTATTGGACCTCCAGCCGCCGGTGGTTTTTCTGGCTTGCAATCAACAATTTGTGCCTCCGGTCCGGAGGCTATTGCAGGAGCGCCAGGTCCCGGTTATCAAATCTCCCCTGGCGGCAGCAGATCTCATCATTGGCCTCAATGAATTCCTGGGAATCGCCTTCCAGCCCCACACTGAAGCCCACGGCACCCTGGTGGATGTGTATGGGGTGGGATTGCTTTTTACCGGGCGCAGCGGCATTGGGAAATCCGAATGTGCCCTGGATTTGATTGAGCGTGGCCACCGTCTGGTCGCTGATGATATGGTCGAAATCACCCGCACTGCCGACGATGTTCTCATTGGGCGATACCGAGAAATTCTTCGTCACAATCTGGAAATCCGGGGCATTGGCCCCATAGATGTGCAGGCAATTTTCGGTATCCGGGCCATCCGCATGCAAAAAAGAATCGAAGTTGAGGTCATCCTTCAGGAATGGGATGATTCCATTGACTACGAGCGTGTAGGTATGGATACCCGGTACCAGGAAATTCTGGGAGTCAAAATTCCCCAGGTCATCGTACCGCTCTTTCCCGGCAAGAATATCACCGTGATCAGCGAAGTGATTGCCTTGAATTTCATGCTCAAAATTTATGGTTACGATGCTGCCCAGATTTTGAATGACCGCATCGTTGAAACAATGAAATCCAGCCACCGGTTGCGAAGGTATTTGCAGCAGGATCCGGAGTGAGATGATTCACAACGAGGTAATCACCCGAGCCCTGGTCATCACCCACGGGGAAATCGGGATTGAGTTGAAAAAGGTGGTGGAAATGATTCTCGGGCCCACCGATGATTTTGATGCCATGACCAACAGCGGAAAGTCGGCTCCGGAAATCACCCGGGAAATAAGCACCTGGTTGGATTTACCCCCTGATGAATCCGGTGACGATTCCCATCCAGGTTGCCAGTGCATTATCCTGATTGATGATTACGGTGGAAGTTGTGCCACCGCTGCTCAATTGGCTGCCCGGGATCGCCCCAAGGTGGCTGTTGTCAGTGGTGTGAATTTGGCAATGTTGCTCGGGTTGGTTACTTGGCGCGATTCTTGTGATTTCGACGAACTGGTGCGCAAAGTGGTTCAAAAAGGTCGAGAGGCCATCACGGTATTGGGGGCTCGCTGATGCCCTTGCTGCTGGCCCGAATTGACGATCGCCTGATTCACGGTCAGGTGACCGTCGGTTGGGCCACTCATCTCAAACCGGACCGGATTTTGTTGGCCAATAACGAAATTGCTGCCGATGACTGGCAATGTCAGGTTTATTCCAGCAGCGTTTCGCCGGGGATTGAGGTCTCCATTTTATCTCTTGCCGAAACGGCTGCTTTTTTTCTGAATCCAGATCACAATTCAGAAAAGACAATACTCTTGACGGGGTCCACAAGTGAAATGGCCGGCCTGGTCGGCATCGGTGTGACCATCAGTGAAGTCAACGTGGGTGGTTTGCATTTTGGACCTGGTAAAAAGGAGATGCTGCCTTTCGTATACCTTGGTGGAGAGGATTTTTTCCCTCTGAGACAACTCCTCGCCAGAGGGATCAAGCTTTCAGCCCAACAGGTTCCCGGCGGGTTTGAACACAATATCGATCAGAAGGATCTGGATGAAATGGAGGATAAATTCTGATGCCTTGGCTTGCCCTGACCCTGGTCCCTGACAACTCCTTTCTCTCTTTGGCCCTGCTGGCTTTGTTGGCAGGGCTTTTGGCGTTGGACGATGTGGCCCTGGGACAAACCTGGTTCAGCCAACCCCTGCCCGCAGCCTTGCTGAGTGGTTTCTTTTGTGGTGATCCCCTCACCGGCCTGGCCATCGGATTGCCCCTTCAGTTGATCTTGGTGGTCAACCTGCCGGTGGGACAAAGTTTCACCGGTGATCCTGCTGTTGCCGTTGTGGCGGCTGTAGGTGCCACCGTGCTTGCAGGCCATAGCCTGACCAGGGCTCTCACCGAAGCGGCTTCTGCAGATTTCGGTTTCACAGGCTGGATGATATTGGCCGCCGGATTGCTGAGTGCCGCGGGGCATTTTGTTGTCCAGGCCGAAAGACGGGCCCATGTGCCCTGGATGCTCCAGGGACATCGAACGCTGAGAGACGGCAATCTGGGGAGAATGGCCCGAATTCAGGCCCGTTGCCTGGCCGGTACATTTCTGCGTGGTGGGCTCTTTGCCATCGTTTTTTTGCTTCTGCTTCTGAAATTCTGGATTCCTCTTTACGACACCCTGCCCAACAGGATACAGCACACTCTGGCCATTCTGCCCTGGCTTCTGCCCGGTCTGGGTTTGGGGACTCTTATTGATCGTTACAGTACAGGAAAAGCCTGGGCCTGGGTTTTCTGTGGGGTTGTTATTGCCTTGGCTGTCACCCGATTGGGGATGGGCGCATGATGCCTAAGAGTTGTGGTCGCGACCCACAAAAAAAGATGAAATGGTTGCTTCGGCTGAGGGTTTTTCTGCGCACTCTGGCTCTGCAGGCCAGCTGGAACAGCCAGCGCATGCAAAATCTGGGTTTGCTCAGCTGCCTGTTGCCTTTCCGGCGCACTCAACCCAGGGACATTACCCAGGATCGCTTGTTTTGCCGTCGATACTACGAGTTTTTCAATACCAACCCTTATTTTGCCAATTATCTCATTGGTGGGTTGATCCGCCTTGAAGAAGAAAAGTCCAAGGGAGCAGAATTACCTCCTGGTATGACTGCCACCTATCGCGATAGTCTTGGTCGAACCTTTGCTTCACTGGGTGATCAACTCATCTGGATGGGGTTGCGCCCGGCCCTGATCATGGCCATCTGCCTTATGGGTCTTCATGGCTGGGAGGGAGGCATCCTCCTGACTGTGGCTGTATTTGCCTTGGGACAGCTTTGGTTGCGTTGGTGGGCTTTGGGGCGGGGATACGAATTGGGATTGGATATTCTGCAGCTCTTGCGCAGCCCGCATTGGCATCGAGCCATCATTTGGATGGGGCGCATTGCCATGCTGTTGACGGGACTGGTGGCGGGTTTCTTCCTGGCCAGGGTCTCGACTGTTCATCTGGCAACGGGCAAAAGTCTTCTGTGGGCTGGCGTGGCCCTGGGGCTGGGATTGCCGCTTTTGGTCCGAAAAAGATTACCTGGTGAGGGCCTGATGGTGCTGGCCTTGGGCCTGTCGCTGGTACTGTCTTTTGCCATATGGCCTGCTGGACACTAAATTGTGTCCCTACTAGTCATTCATCCGTCCAACAAGGAAAACGAGTTTTGAAAACAGCACCCGCCGTAGTGTCGGATCCTGTAGGTTTCCACCTGCGAGCTGCCGGCCGCATTGTGAAATTGACAAAAACTTTCATCAGTGATGTGACCATCCGCTATAACGGTCGTTCGGCCAATGCCAAGAGCATCATGGGGCTGGCCAGTTTGGCGGCGGAATTTGGAACCACGGTGGAAGTGGAAGTTAATGGCGAAGACGAATCAGAAGCCCTGGTGGGCATACTGCAGTTGATTGAAGTCGATCTGGGACAACCGGAAAAAATTCAGCCCCCAAGCCCGGAAGCCACTTCATAGGCATGAATACCTTCTCGGGAATCGCCGCTTCTCCTGGATACGCTGTTGGACCAGTGCATCCTTTGCGGCGCCGTTCCATCGTGCCCCAACGGCGACCAGTTCCTTCCGAGGATATTCCTGTTGAGATAAAACGTTTCAAGAAGGCAGTTGGCTTGGCCAGTGCCCAGATTGAAGATCTGGTGGCCAGGCTCAGAAGCGAATTGGGTCCCGAGGAAGCTGAAATTCTTTCGGCCCAATTGCTCATTCTGGAAGACGAAATGGTGTGGGATGCCACCCTGGCCGTCATTCGTCTGGAGCGCATCAACGCCGAAGCAGCATTTTCCAGTGCAGTGTGGGATATTGCTGCCCGATTTCTGGAAATTGAAGATGAAACATTCAGGGAACGGGTCAAGGACCTGCAGGATGTGGAGCAAAGAGTTCTAAGGGCTTTTCTCGGCGACTTGGATTCTCCCCTGGATTTACCCTCTCAACCATCGGTGATTGTTGCTGTCAATCTTACTCCCAGCGACACTGCCGCTCTGGGGCGCAACAATGTGCTGGGCTTTCTCATGGAAGAAGGTGGTAACACCAGCCATGTGGCAATTTTGGCTCGATCCATCGGCGTGCCGGCCGTGGTGGGACTCAAGGGTCGCCTTGCGGGCCTGAAGGCAGACCGAACTGTGGCGGTGGATGGTACCAATGGAGCGGTTGTCCTGGACCCGGATCAGAGTATCGAGGATCGTTTTGCGATTTTGCAGGCAGAAGCACTGATTGCCTGTGAAAAATTATCAGGGTTGCGAGACTTGGAAGCCATCACACCTGATGGTCACCGGTTGCGTCTGATGGCCAATATTGAGTTGCCCATTGAAGTGGATGAAGCCCTGGCCCGAGGGGCCGAAGGTGTTGGTCTTTTGCGCACCGAATATTTGTTTTTTCAGCACCAAACAATTCCCAGTGAAGACGAACAAACTGAAGTCTATTCCGACATGGTTCGCCGCATGGCCGGAAAAACAGTCATTTTCCGGACCCTGGATGTGGGCGGAGACAAGGTCTCGGACTATCTCGGCGCCAAACGGGAATACAATCCATTTCTGGGCTGGCGCGGAATCCGTTTCAGCTTGGCCAATCGGGTGCTTTTCAAAACACAAATGAAAGCCATTTGCCGGGCAGGATTGGCCGGTCCCATCAAGATCATGTTTCCCATGATCACAGGTGTTCAGGAACTTCGTGAGGCCAAGGAAGTCTTTCAGGAGGCCATTGCCGAATTGCAAGCCAACAGTGTTGCCCATGTGGGGGAAATTGACCTGGGTATCATGGTGGAAACACCTGCAGCGGTGCTGGCGGCTGACCTGTTGGCCGCAGAATGCGACTTTTTCAGCATCGGCAGCAATGATCTCATTCAATATACTTTGGCCATGGATCGGGGCAATGCCCGAGTGTCCTACCTTTATCAGCCCCTGCATCCCGCTGTATTGCGAGCCATCAAGGCCACCGTTGATGCTGGTCACCGCGCCGGTATTTGGGTGGGCATTTGTGGTGAAATGGGTTCCGAAACTCGTCTTGCCGAAGTATTGCTTGGTTTGGGTTTGGATGAAATAAGCCTTCACGGGGCGGCTTTGCCCAAGGTCAAGCAGGTCATTCGCTGGACGGATTATTCCGAGGCCCAATCGGTTGTGGAAAACATTCTGAAACTCGCCACTGCTGCCGAAGCCAACCAATGGCTGGCGAAATATATTGAGGGTCGCAAACAAGCCCGCCTGGAGAAGGAGACACCATGAGCCGCGACTTTGAGGTCGGTTTGAAAGAAATGCTGGCTCTAGTGGACTCTTTGCCCATTCAATTGGCTGCGTCTCCCAATTTGCCAGGGCTGGATGACATTTCAGCTGGGAAGACTCAACCCCGGCGACTGGTGCTTTGTGCTATGGGTGGTTCGGCCATTGGTGGGGATTTGGTGCAAGGCCTGTTGCGGCACCAAGGAATTACCCTCGATGTTTGGCGAGATTATGGGCTGCCTCATTGGGTGAGCTCTGACGATCTGGTCATTGCTGCCAGCTATTCCGGGAATACTGAAGAGTGTTTGTCGGCAGTAGCCGAAGCCCGCAGAAAAGGTATTTGTATTTTGGCCATCACTTCGGGGGGCCAATTGGCCGATCTGGTCGAACCGGGAGAAAACCTGGTCCGTCTGCCTGGTGGATTGCCACCTCGAGCTGCTTTGGGCCACAGTCTGGGTGCTCTATTGGGTGCTTTGCATCGTCTTGGTCTAGTGGTGGGTCTTTCGCCCGACCTTCAAGAGGCTGTTCAGGTCATGCAAGCTGGGCCTCATTGTGACGGGCCATCGACCACCGCTCTTGCCGCGGATTTGGAAAACCGCATCCCCGTGCTGTACGCCGCAGATTCCCTGGTTCACGGGATTGCCGTGCGCTGGAAGGGTCAACTGAATGAGAACGCGAAAGTGCCCACTTTGGTGGCAACCCTGCCCGAATTGAACCATAATGATATTGTGGGTTGGGGACTGCCTGAACAATGGCATAATCGCTTTGTTTTGATTATTCTACGCTCGGGCGATGCCAATGAGAGAATCCAGCGCCGTATTTCCCTCACCAGGGATTTGCTCAAGGATGAGTTTGCCGCAGTGCATACTGTGACTGCCGTTGGTAATTCCACACTGGCCAAGGTTCTTTCCCTGGTCCAATATGGTGATTATCTTTCGTGCCACCTGGCAGGCCTTCGGGGTATTGACCCCATGCCGGTCCACCGAATTGATCAATTGAAAAGCGGGTTGTCCCAATGGGACACCGAATAGAACCACAACCAGCAATTTTGCCAGAACAAGGGAAGGAATAGCAGCAATGAGCAACAATTTTCTCTTCACCAGTGAGTCGGTCACTGAAGGTCATCCCGACAAAGTCGCCGACCAGATTTCCGATACGGTGGTGGATGCCATCCTGAGCGCGGATCCCAATGGTCGGGTGGCCTGTGAAACCATGGTGACCACGGGGGTTGCTTTCCTTGGGGGAGAAATCACCACCAGCACCTATGTCGATTTGCCCTCTCTGGTGCGCAAGACCATCCGGGAAATTGGATACACGTCAGCTGATATCGGATTTGACGCCGACACCTGTGCGGTGATCACTTCCATTGACGAACAGAGTGCTGACATTGCCATGGGTGTCAATCCAGGTGGTGCCGGAGACCAGGGTTTGATGTTCGGCTATGCCTGCACCGAAACCGACGTGCTCATGCCATTGCCCATCACCATGGCTCACCGCATGGCCCAGCAGCTGGCAGCTGTTCGCAAAGACGGAACCTTGCCCTGGGTTCGTCCCGACGGCAAGACCCAGATCACTGCCCTATACGAGGGTCATCGTCCCGTAGCCATCGACACTGTTGTGGTCAGCACCCAGCACGATGAGGATATTTCTGAATCCGATTTGCACGATGCCATCCGGACCCACGTCATTGAACCGGTTCTGGCTCGTTTCGATGTGGAGCACACCGGGTTCAAGGCCCACATCAATCCCACAGGCCGTTTTGTGGTGGGTGGACCTTTGGGTGATTGTGGCCTCACCGGCCGCAAGATCATCGTCGACACTTATGGTGGCAGTGCCTGCCATGGTGGCGGGGCTTTCAGTGGCAAAGACAGCACCAAGGTGGATCGCAGTGGGGCCTATGCCGCTCGACACCTGGCTCGCAATATTGTAGCAGCCAAACTGGCCGATCGTTGCCAGGTCCAAGTGGCTTATGCTATCGGGGTGGCCGAACCGGTATCCATCACCGTCGATACCTACGGCACGGGAACTGTGCCCGACGCAGTCATCACCGAGGCTGTCGGCAAAGTGGCCGACATGACCCCTACCGGGATCATTGAGCGCCTCGCCCTGAGAGATCCCATCTTCAGGCAAACTGCTGCTTACGGGCACTTTGGCAGGGATGACGTTCAGTTCACTTGGGAGCGTGAAGATCTGGTAGATAAGTTGAAAAAAGCCTTTTATATTCAACTGTTTTCATGAAAATGAATAAAAAAACAGCAGGGCTGGTTATCCGGCCCTGCTTTTTTATTGTGCGGTGATGGATCAAACCTAAGGACTGATCACATCAAAATGCAAAGTGGCGTACCGAGTGGTTGCCAATTCAGGGTAGGTAACTGATACGGTCACATCGTAGGCGCCCGCCTCCTCATAATTGAACACTGGTTGGCGGTTGGAGAAAACGTAAGGATATGATACAGGTTCAGGGGGAGAGCCCTCAAAAACAACAAAGGTGTCGCCCATATCCCAGTTGAATACAAGGTTGCGGTAATCATCATCAATATCGGGGTTGATATTGCAAGCCAGGGCATGCAGATCGAAACGAATAGTATCATTGGTTGTGGCCGCGCCACCAGGGAAATTGCTACTCGCCTCAATGGCCAGGGTATCAGCCATCACATGCACAAGGGTCGAGATGGTTGTGGTTTTACCATCGGGGTCAACTGCTTTGACCGTCACGGTGTAAGTTGTATCCCTCTGGAAAGTCTGATTTTCATCCCTGGTGAAGGTATGGTAGGCAACGGAAGTGCTGCCACCGGCCCCACCATCACCAAAATCCCAGGTGATTTCCAGGTTGTTGTTGCCGCCTGTTGGATCGCCACTTTCATTGCCACCTGAGGCAATAGCCAGGCCTTCAACGTTCAAAGGCGCAACACCGCAATCAGGGTAAACCCTGAGACGGGTGAATTTGGGGTTTGTTTCGTCCTCGCAGCCGACAAGCGCAATCAAAACAAGCAGGACTGCTGGAAGCAGAAGAAAAAGAGCTCGTTTCATCTTAAACTATTCTCCCTGTGTAGGTTGGCATGGCTTGAATCCGCAGCGAAACCCCAACAGCATTTTACTGAAAAGCGGTTCGAAGGCGGATCCCCTTCCTGCCTGGTCGTTTGTCCACCTTAAATTAAGGAAGATACGCCACCAAGTCCAGAGAATTCAGTCTCGCCCTTATCTGCGGGCTCGCAAAAACAGAATCATGAAAATGCTGAAAAAGACAAGATTGCCGGTCCAGGCCGAAACTACGGGGGAAAGAGTTCCATTGTGCCCAAGGGCCTTGCCAAAGTTCATAAAGAGGTAAAAACCGAAACTCACCAAAAGAGTTAACCCAAAACCTGAGGCGGCCGTTGTCTTGCGGGGGCCGCTGGCCAGGACGATGCCCATAAGCACAACAATGAGATTCACCAAAGGGAAGGCAAAATTGAACTGGATATCCACCAGGGCAGTGGTTGGGTCGCCGCCGCTGAGTCGGGTCAGCTTCACATGCTCCTGCAACTGCCGGATGTTCATGTCCTCCTGTCGAATTCGGTCCCGGTAAAAACTCTTGGGGTCGATTTTCAAATCCTTGGCTGTCAACTTCTCGAAAACCATGATTTGTTCTTCATCACCCTTGAAAATTCGTCGAGTCCCGTCGGTGAGGGTCCAATGACCGTCTTCCCAAAAAGCGGTGGTTGCGTCGATTCGTTCCACAATCTGGCTGCCCTGGGGAGTGAGAATTTTGAGCCCGGTGATGACATTGGTGTTGGGGTTGAATTTGCGGGCATGGTAGAGGCGGCCATCGGGACCGGTGATGGAAATGTGCTGGGTGGGGCGAATCCGGTCAGGATTTTTGTGGATCTCCACTTCCCAAACCCGGTGGCGGTTGATGTTGGCCTGGGGCAGGACGTATTCTCGCCAGCCCAGGGACAAAAAAGTTGTGATCACCGCCAGGACAACCAAAGGCCGGGTCACCTTCATCAATGACCATCCCGAAGAGAAAAGTGCCGTCAATTCGAGGTAGCGGGCCATGCCGCCCAGAGTAAACAGGGTGGCCATGAGCATGGCGATGGGCAGCACGGTGTCAATGATCCAGACGGCTTTGAACACATAATAGCGGGCAATCATGGAGACGGAGGCCTCATTATCCATGAGGCTGTTCATGTGGTCCAACAGGTCCATCATGGTGAACAGAATCAGGGCGCCAAGCATGGTGTGCAGCAGGTTGCGCAGAAAGTTTTTAAGCAAATGTTGGTGAATAATGAGCATCAGCTGCTTTGATCCTTATTCCGGGCTCGGGTCAGAAAATTTGGCAAGCGAAATTCGAAAATTTGCCCCTCCCGGACGGTGCGAATAAAGATCGGTATTCCAATGGCCATCAAGACCAGGTTGGCACTCCACATGGCCAGCATGGGGTCCATTTTGCCCCTGTCGGCGAATTTTTCTCCCCCAACCAGGAACAAATAATAAATCAGATAGACGCCCAGAGCCAGACTTACACTGACGCCCTTGCCGTTGCGTGAAGCAGTCACCGCCATGGGTACTCCCAGCAGGGCAAAAACGACGCAGGCAAATGGAATGGCCAGTTTTTTGTGAAACTCGACCATAAAACGATTGGCCTTGATGGTGTAACTTCCCGCAATTTTCCCCTGATACCCGGCCTGATCAGCGACCCGTTCCACTTTCATGGGCAAGGCCTTGAGTTTGCCATCAAGGAGTTTGGTGCGGCGTTTGCCGGGGGCAGGAAGGCGTCGACCCAGCAGATCGGACCGGCGGTCCTGGTCCAGCAACTGGAATTGCCACAGAAGAAGGTTCTTCGAAAGATCCGAGACCCTGTCGCTGACTTCCTGTTGCCTTCCACTTTCCCGCTGGGCGGCATCCCAAAGATCGGTCATGTTCATTTCCCGATCACTGCGCGCCTTGCGACCCGACTCTTTGAAATCCCGTTCGACATTGGGCACCCGAATGTTGTGTTGCCGGAATCTGGTGACCCGGTAATTGGTGGGGTCTTTCTTATCGGGCCTTTCGTGGATTTCCCCATCATGCAATTCCATGAGCAGGCTGTCGGATTGGTGATCCGGGATAATCATTCCCCAAGTGGCGGTGGTCAAACGGGGGGAAAGATCGCCAGGTTTTTCCTTTTCAAAAATACTGACTTCTTCAATGCGTCCGGTCAGGTCGTCTTTGTGTTTGACGAAAATGGTCATTTTGTCGCCCATTTCCGTGAATTGACCTTCCTGGATCTCCATCATCGGCTTTTGACGGTTGATATCGTAAACGAGGTTGGCCAGGGTGTGGTTGGATTCGGGAAAGACATAATGGTTGTAGGCGGCCAGACCCAGCCCAATAATCCCCGCCATCAAGAGCAGAGGGCGCAGCACGGCCCACAAGCTGATGCCCGTAGCCTTCATGGCTGTAATCTCATGATCAGCCGCCAATTGACCCACCGCCATCAGGATGGAAATTAGCACCGCCATTGGTACGGATAATGCAAACGTATGGCCGAGGCTTAGGAAGAGAACCTTGGTGGCGATCCAAACAGGAACACCTTTGCTGACAAACAGATCGACGAATTTATAGAGAATCTGTATCATCAGCAAAAAGGTGATGACAAAGAGACCGAAAAAGAACGGACCAGCGGCTGTTTTTATTAAGTGTCTGTAAATAAGGAACATAGTGCCTGTTCTGTTTGGTTTACTAATGATTGGCGGCCCTGCAATTGGCCTGGAAAATGGTCCCGCAGCGGATCTGCATAAGCTCCCGCACCCTGTTCAACATCCCAAGCAGCGCGTTCCACTTTGTGGAAATTTTCTTTCGAGGGCCATAGGGACCCTCGCAATCAGTCTGATCATCGGCCGTTTAGGACCACAACTGAATGGATTCCGGTCGTTTGCCTCAAGGTCAAGCGGACTGATCTGGGTTCATGTTGGCCCCTTTTGGGGACGCTCAAGATGCTTGGCAGGAGCCATCTTGACCTTGGCATGACCCAATAGTGCCGTCCCCGAACCCGGATGACAAGGAGAGTCAGGGTTGAATATCGTTTTTGGCACCATGAAAACTGGTTTCCCACGTTTGGGTAATCCTGTTTTTCTGAGTCAAAAAGGCCTGCGAAATCCCCAAATCGGCCGGTTCATCCTGCTGATTCTGCCTTTCCTGCTGATTTTTTCTTCTGCTGCCTTGGCGGATCCTGAATACGAGGGAATCATCCTCTATGGGCTGGACCCGGTGATCAGCGCCACCGAAAACCCACGCCTGCTTGGGGTGGACCGTTTGGTCATGCGTCAGCGTTTGCTCAACGCCGGTGTGGATCCCCTGAAAGATGGGGGAAAAACACCCGAAACCATCGATTCGTTCCGCAAAGTCTGGCTTGACAAGAGCCAAGTCGATCTTGAGCGCAAAGAACGACTTGTTGAGTACAACCACGTGCTTGGCATCATGATAATCATCGAATACCCCAGATTCTTTTTTCTGTTCCCTGCAGCGGAAACTCTTCCCGGTGGAATCACCTACTACCCACCGCGTCCCCTGGACGATCCAGTGGTCAAAGTTTTTGTTGATGATTTCAATGACGGAGGAGCCAGGACCCTGGAAGTGGATCGCATCCTGGCCAGGGACCAACTGCTCGGAGGTGATCGTATCGGCAGAGCCGGCGATAATGACGGTTTGATCAACCTGACTATCCCCATCAAACTGCCTCGCACTCTGGAGAAAATTATCGGGCGGGGCGAAAAGACACGGATCAAGATCACTGGGCGGGAGCATATCTCCATTGCCGGTGAGAGCACCGTAGTGAATCCTTTCACGCCAACGGAACGCGTCAGCAGCCAATCCCTCTTTCCTTCCCTGGACATGAACCAGGAGCTCCAGGTCAGCCTTTCCGGTGTCATCGGTGAAAAGATCATCATCGAAGTGGACCACAACAGCGCAGCCATCGGCCCCGATGGCACCAAGATCAAGCTGATGTACCAGGGTGATGAAGATGAAATCATTCGCACCATCGAAACAGGTGATGTGGGGTTGACTCTGCCGGGCAGTCGTCTTCTGGGATACAGCTCCAACAAGAGTGGGCTCTTTGGTCTCAAGGTCACCGGCCAGGTGGGAAGAGCCGATTTCACCACCGTGGTCAGCAAGCAGAAAGGGGAGTCCTCTTCCAAGACATTCAACAGCAAGGGTGGAGAGGTTGAAGACCAGATTATCCTTTCCCACAACTATCTGAATCATCGCTTTTTTCGGTTGGATTTGCCTCGGATTGACGCCTATTACCCAGCCGAAGTGGCAGATGTACCTGGTCGTGATCTGTTCACTCAACGAATCGACCCGGCATCCATCAAGGTTTTCAAAATGACAGGGGTGGGTTCTTCCGGCGCCAATGACATTCGAAATGTGGCGGTGTATGTGGATACTACCGGAGTGTTCTGGACAACCCCTGACAGTCCCACCGAAGATTTCGGAAATCCTCATACCTATGGTCCACGTTGGCGTGAACTGGATTTCGACCTGATGCTGGATGTTGATGGCCGCGTTGTGGCCCTCGATCTGCGCCAGCAAATGTTCAACGAGGATTTGCTGGGTGTGGTCTATCAAGTGGTTGATGCCGACAACAATCTTCTTTACAAGGTGGGTGATAGACCGGGTGTCGATGATGGACAGCGGGTCAATCTGCCCAATGAGGGCGAAGACCTGTTCTATCGGATGAAACTTCTCAAGGCCCCTGTGAACAACAAGGAAATCCATTCTTTTTATTATGTTCTGAGAAACATATACCCTCTCGGTGGATCGAACATCGATATTGATTCTTTTGAATTGAAAATTGAACAGGACAACAACACCCTTTTTCCCGACCAGGATGAGAATCAAATTCCCTACATCCGAATTTTTGGTCTGGACCAGGATGACCCTCAGCATTCAGGAGCGCCAGACGGCTTGGTTGATAAAACCGATCAAACCATTTTTGATTTGCGCAAAGGTTTGCTGAAATTCCCACTGGATTTTCCCACCCCATTCAATGGCGGGGAAGCAGCCTACACGGCCTATGCAAACTCTGAATCATTTGTCTGGGATGGTACTTTTCTTCAGGATAAACAAACTCCGGAGTTTTACGACCCCGATATCCTTCCCACCAACTATCATCAGTACAGTTCGTTCCGATTGGTAGCCAAGCATGCTGCCACTGCCAGCAGCTTCAACCTGGGGGTGTCCAACATCGAAGAAGGCAGTGAAGTCGTCACCCTCGACGGGCGGAAGTTGGTCAACGGGACCGACTACGAGATCGATTACACCTTCGGGCAAATCAAATTGATTGGTGACGCTGCAAACCTTACTCCCGACAGCCAAATTGCAGTGACCTATCAATACTCCCCGTTTTTTGGGGGAGGTCAAACCAACCTGATCGGCTTGAATCTGAATTACGATCTGGGGCGGGAAAGCACCCTGTCCACCACCGTGTTGTACCAGAGCGAAAGCATCGTGGGAGAAAAAGCCAAACTGGGTGAAGAACCAAGCAAAACCTTGGTGGGCAACGTGCTTCTGGCCCATACCTTCAAACCATATTTTCTGACCCACGTGGCCAACTTCCTGAGCCTGCGCAACACCGAACGCGAGAGCAGCATTCAATTCAACGCCGAGGTGGCTGTCAGTCTGCCCAACCCCAACACCAAGGGCCAGGTTTTTCTGGAAGATTTCGAAGGCGTTGATGCTTCGGATATTATTTCCCTGACCCGTATTGGCTGGTCCAGCAGTTCCGTCCCTTTCCAGGGAGAGCGCTACTTGGCGGAAAACCCAACGGCCACTCAGGCTTTTTTCCCTGAAGGCAGAGTGGACAACATGCGTTGGTTCACACCCAAGGAACGCACCGAGCGCCGCATGCTCAATCCCGATCTGGTTAACCAGGAGCGGGGAGAAACCCAACAGGTGATGGATTTATACCTGAGAGATGATGATGGCAATTGGGATCCGGAAGATTGGGGTGGCATCATCCGTGGTATCAGTCGCACCGGGCAGGATTTTTCCAAGTCCCAGTTTGTGGAGATCTGGGTCAACGATGGCGAGCCTGATATCAATCATCGTTCGGGCAAGTTGCACATCGATTTTGGTTACATCAGTGAAGATGGGTTCTGGCCCCTCAATGCTGATGGGAACCGAATCCTCGATGTGCATGAACAGGAAGACGGCATCATCACCGGTGAGCCCGATGGGATCTGGACCTTTGAAGAGGACATTGGTCTGGACGTACGCAATCAGGCCGACAACGAGTACAGCGCCGAATACGAAATTCCAGGTGAGGTGGGGCCGTACCCCAGAATCAACCTGACAGGGAAAAACAACCGTGAGGACAACGAGGACGTCAACAAAAGTGGTATCCTCGAACGGGACAACGGTTTTTTCACCACAGTTATCGATCTGAAGGAAACAGAAGCCCTGGTGGATGTTGTTTACGATTACGATGATGTCGATGATTTGGTTTCGGATAAGATTTCCTGGCGCAAGTACCGTATCCGCATGGGGAGCATCGACCAGGCTTCAATCAATTCCCAACCCAATGTTGAAGCCATCACCCATACGCGTATTTGGTACGAGAATGACAATCCCGACGATCCAACCAAGCCGGTTCACCTCCAGCTTTCCGAATTCAAATTCCTGGGCAGCCGCTGGGAGCGCGAAGGTGTTCGTCGCTCCGAAGGTGAAGTCCTGCTCTCCCCGGGTGAACGCCTGCCGGGAGAAGAATTTTTCCTGGGTGAAGTGAACAACAAGGAAAATCCAGATTACTATTCGCCCTTCTCGGTCCACGAAGTTGAAAATATTCCCGAAAAGGAACAGGCCCTGGTGTTGGATTTCCAGAATCTAGATCAGGGTCACATGGTGCGTTCCAGCAAGCAGGTTTCGCCCCGGGGCGACGACTACACTGCCTACCGGGAAATGTCCTGGTACTGGTTCAATCCCAGTGCCCATCAGGCCGACCTGGACCTCTTCTTCAGGGTTGGTTCCGACACCCTCAACTATTATGAGGTGGGTTACAAGTTTGCCGAATCCGCCCGCAAAACCGAATGGAAGTTCATGGCCATCAACCTGGCTGAACTTTCCAATGTGAAGAATGGTGAAGTGGATGTTCAAGGGGTCATTCACGGCACTGTTCAAGATGCGCGCAGTTCTGACGTTTACGAAGTGAGAGTTGTTGGTCGGCCCGACTTGCGCCAGGTTCGGCGCTATTACTGGGTAGTGGCCAACAATGATTTGAGTCAGGATGTCAGCGGGTTTTTCTATCTCAACGATATCAAGCTTGAGGGAGTAAAAACAGACATGGGCCTGGCCCAGAGTGGAGGTGTGCGCCTGAACATGGCCGATGTCTTCAAGCTGGATTTTGACTGGGGTAAAACCGATGCCGAATTCCATGGGCTGGACAAAAGGGCAGGGGCGGGGCAAACAACTGAAAACTGGAGCTTGTCCTCAAATTTCAATGTTGATGATTATATTCCCCTGGCCGGGTTCCGCCTGCCGGTCAACGGCAGCCGGCGGCAGGGATTGGTCCGACCCAAATACGAAATCAACTCCGATGTGGAAATTCTGGATGAGGATACCCGCAATGTATTATCTGACATCGAAACCCAGGAACGTTTTTCCGCCAGGCTCAATCATGCTCCTTCCAAGGCAGCTATTCCCCGCTACCTGGTTGATCCATGGGTCATTCAGGCCAGTGGTTCGCGTTCCAGTCGAAGGGGGCCTGTTGACGAGCGAGACCAAAAGAACCTGGCCGGGTCCATCAATTACGATTTGCGGATTCCTGGAAACTATTCTCTTGGCGACTATCCCCTGTTGGGCTATGTGCCTGTGGTCAAGGGACTCAATATCGTTCCTTCAAAAATTGCTCTCGGTGCCAGCTTTACCAGCTCCTATACAGCCAGCAGAACCCTCAACCAGGACGGCTCCATCAACCACCGACCCACAACCAAGAGTCGTCCCGCCAATTTTACCGCCAGCATGGATTACCAGCCTCTGGAAGTTTTGACCATGACCATGAGCGGAACATCGGAACGCGACCTGTTGCGCAAATCCAAAAAATTCGGTGTTAATATTGGAGTTGAAAACAAACGGCTGTACGATTTTCAAATGACCATCATTCCGCCGCGGGCCAAATCGATGCCCGAAGGCAAGTTGTTCTACCCGCTGCGGGCAGCAGCCAGGGGACTGAAATCCATCAAGCCCAGTTTTCAATTCAACGGCTCATTTGTCGACGACCACAACCCCAACATTGCCCAGCCGGGTGATCCGGTGGGGACCAGCACCGTCAGCAACAACAATCGGTGGGATGTTCGCATGGGGCTTCCCTGGGGAAGTATTTTTAAGAGTGTATTCCCCGAAAAAAAATATAGCGAGGCCGAGAAAACACGATTGGCAGATCAAGAACGCCGGCGACAAGAGCAGGAATTGCGGCGTGGTCGAGGCGGCACTGAAGCTGACACACCAGAATTCCCCCCGGAGTGGGCCGATTTGCCACCGGATGAACGCGCTCAAAGGGAGGCCGAATTCTATTTGCAACAAGCTGAAGATCGAATTGCTGAAGAGATGGAACAATCACGGCAACGAGACACCGAAGAAAAGACCGATGAAGAATCCGGAGGAGGGCTGAGCCTGGGGTCTATTTACAATGCCCTTTTTAATCCTTTGCGCAAACTCAAGCCCCTGAAGTTTACCTTTTCCGACAACCGCAGCAGTGGCTATGGTCGCCTTCATTCGGATCCGTCATTATGGTACAAAATGGGATTATCCACCGAGTTGGATGTGGCCGACACCACTTATGCGAGCTACTCTCTGCAAAC
>JAUUYW010000543.1 GCA_030590265.1 Candidatus Krumholzibacteriia bacterium | reverse complement strand
GACGGTGGGGTTGTTGTTCGAATAAAATGTAGAAATGTTCGGCGGCAGCGGAGGCTCTTCCTTCATCCAGCAGATTCAGGCCCTGATCCCACTGCTCCAGGGCAAGATCAGCTTTGGCGAGTCCGTTCCCGCCAAGAAGCAGTCCCAATGAGATCAACAGGAACCAGGGATGCCAGATTCCGCATTTGAACATGTTCCCTCCAAAGATGTCGTTTGGCCCGTAAAATCAGGGCACAACTCACCTTTTGGGATTATATGGAATATTTTTGGGAATTGAAATGGAAATCCAAAATAAGGATCCCAAGAGTTGAAAGCCGCTTGGACTTCTAATTAATTGTGTCATCCACAATTCGGCATAGTCCTAACATTATGAGAAGGAGATCCAGTCTGAATTGAGTGGATGAGGTCAATCTGGCGGTTTTCGATCTGGTCGACCGCAGGATCCAATTTCATTTGGGATCCGCAACGGGGCTTGTTTATCGGGATTGCCGGTATGATTAGGGGACAGATAGAATCGGTGGGGACGGAGGCAGGGGCTCTGAGTGATTTCCCCGATTGCTCAGAGCCCCTATAATTGCACAGTCGAAAACGGGGTCCAGGCATAAGCCCGGACCCCGCATTGCATTCCCGATCAAGATCTTTCTTACCGGAACAAAGCCTTCATGGCACCAAATGTCGTCTCTTCGGTGGCTACAGTACCACCCTCCATTTCGAGAACGATGTTGTCAGCACCAACATCGAAGTTCGCGAAGATGGCTCCCCAATCGGGGTGGTTGAACCAGAATTCAACCCGACCGATGTCAGCGATGACCTCATGCCACAGGGCATCGGCGGGGAAAGTGGCGTTTCCAGAATAGTACGAGCCGCCTACCCAGCCGGCAGGCAGTTCGCCAGGAGCGCCAACGAAGTCATACGGGAAATCGAATCCATAGGATTTCCAGCCTTCATCAATGCCAGGGGCAGTGTACTGATAAGGGTCGATGTACACGTAGATGTCGTCTTCAATGTCGTCAATAGTCCCCATATGATTCCGCAGCAAAACAGTGAAATAGTATTCGCCAATCCACTCGTTGCTGGAGGCGAAGGTCTGGAAGTCACCAGAAATATGGTTCACGCCCATGGTGGTGTAATCGCCAGTCCACCCTTCAGCATCCCATCCTGAACGAAAAATGGGAAAAAAGGTGTCCAGGTACGCGTTGTGAAGATAACCACCAGGGTTGCCACCCTCGGATTCGACAACGTCGGCTGAGTTACCCCAGGTCCAGTCACCATTGTTCACGCCGCCCTCAAAGTCGGCGACCATGGGAGTTTGGGCCTGAGCCGTCACGGCAAAGGCCAGGATTGCGGTCAAGAAAATTAACATGCGCATGATTTTTCTCCTCTTGCGGTTAACGATTTATTTCGATCCGGACTTAAATATGAATGATTCTGAATAAATTGGCTATTGGACCTTGGTCCCATGGGCGTAATCCCAAGGATACAAAAAAAACCGGTCGCCGAACCTCGCTGGGTTGACGACCGGTTGGATTGAAAAATCAAAACACCGCTAACGGTGCAAAATCAACGCACCAAAACCATGGACCTGACCGAGCTCTCACCCCCCACAACCAATCGGGCAAAGTAAGTGCCGGAAGCCACCGAACGGCCGCTGTCGTCCAGGCCATTCCAGCGCACTTCATGGTGGCCGGCCGGCAGTTGGGCATTCAGCAGGCTGCTCACCAGGCGGCCCGAAACGTCGAACACCTTCAGTGAAACAGCAGCGTCCTGCGGCATACTGAACTTCAAATCGGTGGCCGGATTGAAGGGGTTGGGCACCGGCCCGACAAATTGCACAACTTTGGGCAACACCTGGTTGTCCACCGCAGTGGCGGAGTCCACTGTCAGACTCAAATCAATGGTTGTTGTAGCCTGGCTGGGGTCATTGGCTGCAATGATCAACTGGCCCAGGTAGTCCCCTGGTTCAAGCCCCGTGGAAT
>JAUUYW010000110.1 GCA_030590265.1 Candidatus Krumholzibacteriia bacterium | reverse complement strand
CTTTGACCAGAAAACCTCGCCAACAGGATGAGCTCAACCTTTTGGGTTCCTTATGCCATTGGGACAATCCCACCAACCTTGAAAAGGAAGAAGACTGAGATGTTTGCCTCCTTGTTTTATCGAATGACTTATCCGTTGAGCTTGTTTGGTTTCATCCTGGCCTTTGGCCTGGTTGTTCCCCCGGGATTGGCCCAAAACAGCAACTCTGGAGTTCCGGTTTTTAAACGTTCCGAAGAGGTGGGGCTCGTGATCACCGCTCGACCGGGAACCGAGGTGGTTTTGGGCCTGGAAGATTGCGTCAACCAAGCCTTGCTGACCAATGACGCCCTTCAAGCTGAACGCCTGCGCATGGCCGAGTTGGAAGGACAAATGAAACAAGCTCTCAGCACCGGTTTGCCCACGTTGGATTTGGTGGGTGACTGGTCCCGGTCGCGCAACCCGAGCATGGCGCTGGATTCAACATTCGGGGGAGGGGGAGCTTTTGAACCACCACCGGGGTCACCTGATTGGTTCCACGATTGGTTAGGCGGATTTGGATCCATTATTCCTGCGGCGGGCGATATTCCCGCCCAGAATTTCCTGCACGCCAACTTGAACCTGGCCTGGAATATCAACCCCATGAAAATTTCCGGAGCCATGGGTGCTGCGCGGCAGGGAATTGACCGTCAGCATTTGAATGAATTGACTGTTGAGCAAAGAACCACCGAAACCGCAATGGTAGCCTATTTCAACATCATCAAGGCCGCTGAAAAAATTCAGGCCGTCAAGGCCCAGCTTGCCAACCAGACAGAACTGGTTACCATCATGAGGCTTCGTTTCGACCTCGGTATGGCCACCAGACTGGACACTCTTCAAGCGGCCGTAACTCTCGCCAATATTCAACCCCGGTTGAGCATTGCAGAATCTGATTTGCGCAATCAGGGGGCCCGCTTGAATGCCGTCATGGGCAGGCGTCCCGAACAACCCCTTTCGGTGGCCAATGAACAAGAAATCGAATTGGACACTGTTGACGAGGATGTGGCCCTCAACCTGGCCCAGAAACGTCCGGATCTCGCTTCGGTGGATGTATTTACCGATATTCTGCGCAGCAACCGCAAGGCCCAGAAAGCAGAGAACCTGCCTTACATCACCGTCAACGGAGCTTACGGTTATGTTGGCAATACTTTCAATGAAGTCTTTGTAGACGGCCACGATTCCTGGAGTGCTGCTATTGCTTTGAACATCCCTGTTTTTGACGGAATGCTGAATCGGGGTTTGGTGGCCGAAACCGAAGCCCAAATTCGTCGCACCGAAGCGGAGCAAACCGGCAACCGGCGTATCGTTCAAGTGGAAGTTCTGGAGCTCCTGGCCAATTTGCGTTTGGCTCGTGGAGTTCTGGAGGCTGTGGAATTGAATCAGACCCGCAGCGAAGAAGTTTTGGATGAAAGTCTGCTCATGCTGGAAATGGGGAAAATCAATTATGTGGATGTCCTGGTTTCAGAATCCAACCGTGCTGAAGCCCGCAGCAATGTCATTGACGCGCGCTATGAAGTGCTGACCCTGACCGCTTCGCTCAAAAGAGCCCTTGGTTTTTCTCCTTTGGTTTCTCTCAATAGCATACCTGATCTGGTTACGGAGGTTGTTCGATGAACATCTTGGCTAAATACAACACTGTCAAAATGAAATCCCTGCTTTGGTCGGTATCGGTTCTTAGCATGCTTTTAATAGCTAGCGGTTGCAAGGAAACGGAAGAAACAGGACCTGCACCTGAAATCCCCCGCAACGTTCGCATTGTTGAGATGAAGCCCGGACAAATAACTGAATATTTCGAAATTTCTGGCCCAGTGGCGCCTGTTCACGGAGCCAACCTCAGTGCCCAGGAATCGGGTCCAGTGGTGAAGCTGGAAGCTGTCAAAGGACAAAGAGTAAACAAAGGTGACATCATCCTGGAACAGGACCGCCGGATTCTCAAAGCCGAGATGCAGTCTGCAGCGTCCAACTTGGAAACCCAAAGTTACAACGTTGACAAGGTTCGCCAATTAAACCAAGCAGGCAAAGTTAGTCGCATGGAACTGTTGAACGCCGAGGCTGAATACGAACGAGCAAACGCCATGGCCTCAGTCAGCCGCGACCGTTACAAACGAGCAGCCATCAAAGCGCCCTTTGCCGGGATCATTGTCGAACGATATGTGGAATTGGGACAAATGGTTCTGCCAGGGCAACCTGTGGTTCGCATCATCGATCCAACTCGTCTTAAACTGGAAGCCTACCTGACCGACCAGCAAGTACCCTGGGTGGTTGTGGGAAGCGACGCCTTGGTTGAACTGGCCGAGCAAAAGGAACCTGCTCTCGGGGCAGTAACCTGGGTGGCTCTGGAAGCGGATCGGATGACCGGGAAATTCAAAATGGAACTGGAAATTCCCAACCCTCAAGGCCACTTGCGCAGTGGTGTCATTGCCCGGGCGAAAATTGAGAAAAACGTGCTTGATGGGGTGCTCAGTATTCCTCGGGATGCCGTTTTGCATTCCCGGAGCGGCACTTCGGTTTTTGTGATCCAGGACGATGGTCAAGGTGAGCGCGCCCAACGTCGTTTTGTCGCTCTGGGTACCGACCAGGGTGCCCTGGTCACAGTGGACAAAGGTTTGAGTGCAGGGGACCGGTTGGTGGTGCGGGGTCATCGTTCCCTGCGCGACAGCAGTCTGGTCCAGATTACTGAAATTTCCACCCGCATTGATGGCATGCTTGACAGTGATCCTTCGGTCCTCCTGGAAGACTTTAACTCTCTGAGAGGCTCCAAGGGGGATGACCGATGAATATCACCAATGGCGCCATCAAACGCTATCCCATGATCTTTGCCTTCATGGTGATCATCACTGTGATGGGGGTGCAAAGTTATATAGAATTGCCACGGGAAAGTTCGCCCGATGTCAAAATCCCCTTCGTCTCCGTGGCGGCGCCTTATGCCGGTACCAGTCCTGAAGATATGGAAAATCTTGTCACTCGTAAGCTGGAACAGCAGCTCAAGGGAGTGAAGGATCTCAAGGAGATGATCAGCACCTCATCGTATGGCATTTCAGTCATCAGCCTGGAATTCGAATCGTCGGTGGATATCAGCGATGCTTTGCAATCGGTTCGTGATCGGGTTGAGCTGGCTAAACCTGATTTGCCCACCGACCCACGCAATGACCTGGTGGTTCAGGAAGTCAGCGCATCTGATATTTTTCCTGTCATGCAGGTCAATCTTTATGGCGACATCGACCTTTTCCTGCTCAAAAAACTTGGTGAAGATTTGCAGGAAGACCTGGAGCAGATCCGCGGAATTCTGACCGTTGATTTGATGGGCGGCATCGAAAATGAAGTTCAGGTGGATGTGGATCCGGAGAAGTTGGTCTACTACAACCTTTCCCTGCTGGACGTCCAGGACGCTGTTGCGCTGCAGAACATGACCATTCCCGGGGGAAAGTTGCCCCTTGGTATGTACAATTACCAGGTTCGGGTGCCGGGTGAAGTGGACAAACCGGAAGAGATTCTGGATTTCGTTGTGAACCCCGGCATTGATCCACCTGTTTTCCTTCGTGATGTGGCCACGGTCAAGTTCGGCATCAAGGATCGGGAGACCATCAGCCGGGTTCAGGGTATTGACGCGGTTACACTGCTGGTGAAAAAACGCAGCGGTGAAAACATCATCAAAATCGCTGAAGCAGTGCAGGTGGTTTTGGATCGGGAAGCCCCGCATTTCCCCGAGGGTGTGAAGGTTGCAGTTGTAGCTGATCAATCCATTCAGATCAGGAACATGGTCACCGAGCTTGAAAACAATATCCTCAGTGGCCTGCTGCTGGTGGTGCTGATTCTGCTTTCGTTCTTCGGTTTGCGAAACGCCATTTTTGTGGGCGTGGCTATCCCGTTTTCCATGCTCATCAGTTTTGTGGTGCTCAAGGCAATGGGCATCACCCTGAATATGGTAGTGCTTTTCAGTTTGATTTTGGCCCTTGGGATGTTGGTGGATAATGCCATCGTCATCGTGGAAAACATTTTTCGCCATCGCGGCAAAGGCAAGGGTGCCGATGAAGCCGCAATCATTGGTACTCGCCAGGTGTCCAACGCAGTGGTTGCTTCAACTTTGACCACGGTCTGTGCATTTGGGCCCATGATCTTGTGGCCCGGCATCATGGGTGAGTTCATGAAGTACTTGCCCATCACCGTAATCATTACCTTGTTGAGTTCCTTGTTGGTGGCGTTGATTTTCAACCCCGTGCTTTGCGCTCGATTCATGGGTGTCCCCAGGACTGGGACAGGCAAGGAATTGATAGGTGACCGGCTGATCAGGGTGGGCATGAAAATTTATCGTCCCATACTTTCCTGGGCTCTGACCCATCGTTTCGTGGTCATGTTTGGCATTACCATGCTTCTGGTATTGACTGGAGTTGTCTTCAGCTTCTTTAATCATGGTGTTGAATTGTTTCCTACCGTGGAGCCTCAAATTGCCGCCGTCAACATTGCTGCCCCTAGTGGTACCCGCATTGAAGCCAGTGATCATTACACCAAAATGGTAGAAGCCGAAGTTGCCAAATTACCGGACCTGAAAGCCTACAACACTGTGGTTGGTGCATCTTTTGCCGACCAGCTGGGCTCGGGATTTCCACCTTCTCACCAGGCCACAGTGACTCTTGAATTTGTGGATCTGCAGGAGCGCTCGACATCTTCAAGTGGCACCCTGGACAAACTTCGAGGGAAACTGGCTCCATTGACCGGGGCCAAAATTACGGTTGAAAAACAAGAAGAAGGTCCGCCCACAGCCAAGCCCATCAATATTGAATTGTCCGGTGACGATTTTGATATTCTGGGCAGTTTTGCCAGCTTGATTCAGGAAAAAATTCGCAACATTGATGGCCTCGTGGATATCGACGATAACTATGACCACGATCTGCCCGAGTTGAGAATCATCCCGGATGTGGAAAAAGCCGGACGTTTCGGTTTGCGCACTTTCGACATTGCCGGAACCATTCGCACGGCTATTCACGGTGCTGAGACGGCCAAATTCCGCACAGGTGAAGATGAATACGACATCACGGTGCGTTACGGGGATGGTTACCGAAACAAGGTCGAAGACGTCAACAATGCCACGGTCTTTTATGAAGGAAACACCATCCCGGTTTCCGCTTTTGCCAAGATGGAATATGGCACCGGGTTGGCCGCGGTTCACCGCATTGACGCCCGGCGGGTGGTGACCGTCACCGCTGATGTTTTGACCGGTAGAAACGAAATGGAAATGCTGAAACTGGTGCAGGAAACACTGTCCGACCTGCCCATTCCGGCTGGTTACACCATGGAGTACACCGGCAAAAGTGAAGATGAAGCAGAATCGACAGCCTTCCTCAGCGAAGCATTCAGCATTGCCATCATGCTAATTTTTGTGGTGCTCGTCAGTCAATTTAGCTCTGTAACAATACCGGTCGTGATTATTTTCAGTGTCCTGCTCTCCCTGATGGGAGTGATGGCCGGGTTGATGATAACCGGAACGCCTTTCGGAATCATCATGACGGGGGTAGGGGTGGTTTCCCTGGCCGGCATTGTGGTCAACAACGCCATTGTTCTTCTGGATTACATCATCCAGCTACGGGCAAGGGGTATGGATAAGATTGAAGCCATAATGTATGCCGGCGAGACTCGTTTTCGGCCTGTGATTTTGACAGCTGTAACCACAATTCTTGGGTTGATTCCTTTGACCACCGGAACGTCACTGGATTTCGGGGCGCCATTTCGTGGCGATTGGGGTGCTATCCTTGTGACGGGCAGTGATTCGAGCCAGTACTGGGGGCCCATGGGAGTGGCTGTAATCTGGGGATTGGCAGTGGCAACCTTTCTCACCCTGGTTGTGGTGCCGGTCATGTATTCCACTTTGGAACCCATCAAACGGGCGCTGTATCAAGGTCTGATAGGCTGGTGGTACAGAGGTTCTGAATAATATTTGATGAAGTCCGAGGGCGGGCTATCAAAGAGACCGGGGATGGCGCAGACCATCCCCGGTCGTTTATCGGCTAGCCGGAAGGTCCCATCCAACTAACCGAACTCAAGACTAATCCAAAGCATCCAAAATAGGATCCTTCTTGTAACCCAATGCCTGCCAGTTCATGCGACCGCCTTCACGGTGGCAATCGAGGCATTCCAGGGCTTTGTCCGCGGGACGCACTTCATGGTAGATGCCCATGTAGCGTTTGGTATTAACCCATTCGTAGTCCGGATGGTGAATACCATAAGCTGCTGCGGCACCCTCATTGACACCCTTTTCAATGTCGCCATCGATAAAGAATTCATCCACGGCAATGGGAATCAGCCACTCCTTTTCTTTCAACACCGGCAAAACCCCAAGGTGAAGTTTGAAGGCGTGAATCTTGGAGTGCTTGTCTTTGCGTTTCCCCTGAGGCGCCATCATGGTGACGGTGCCGTCATCGTTGCGTTTGATTTTGTCACCCATCTTCATCAGACGGGTTTTCCCGTTGAACCAGGCGTACTCCGGAACCACATCCTTGCCAAAAGTGATGGTGGCGGAATATTTATTGGCTTCTTCATGGCGTTTGGGAGTGGACCAGTCCCGCACCATATCTGTCGGATCAACTTTGGCAAACTCGGTGATGTGGCAAACAGTGCAGTAGACCTTCTTGGTATGATGATCCAATGCGGGCACATTGTGAGGCTTTTCGTCGTGGCAAGTGGTGCAGTACAGACGATTTTCCGGACTGTCGGTGCCAGACAAATCGGCTCCGCGACCCCGAACCCGATGGTCATCGCCACCATGGCAATCAACGCATTGCAGGTTGTTGCCTTCGGTGGCCATGTGCACATCGAAGTCGGGGGTGCAGTCGGCCAGTTCGTATTCAATGTCTCCACGCTTGAAGTTGGGGCCACCGCCGGCACCTGCATGGCAACGCAGACACATCTTGCGTTTGGGCATGCTGATGCGTTTGGAGATGGAATCCAGTCCCCGTTGGTTTTTCCAGAGGATGGGTTTCCATTCCCAATTTCCGTCATCATCCTGATAGGCATCGCGTCGGTAACCCGAAGCGTGGCAAATCAGGCAATCAATGTTTTCCAGTTGTTCCACGCTGATCACCGATGAAGGTTTCTTGCCCAATCCGGCATGACACTTGGAACAACCCTGGGCAATCACCTTGCCGTCGGAGTTGACGGCGTTGCCAATCCAGCTGGCATCGGGGTTGGTGCAGAAATCGTTCATCGTATTCATCTTGCCCAGCTTTTCACCCTCGGAATTGACGATGTCGGGTGCATCGCCCTGCCATTGGTAATGCTGGGAATGGAAGAACGAGGTGGCTTCTGCTTCATGGCAAAAAAGGCAGGTCTGCGTGCCTTCATATTTATCAAAGTATTCTTGATGCGGGTAAAAGCGACGCTTGGCCGAGGAATCCCCCGACCAAGCGGTCACGATCACCAGCGCCATCAGAATGGCTGCTGATTTTCTCATTCACGTCTCCTTGCTAGAACCTGGCGCTGAAGCCCAGGGAAAGCTTGCCCGCCTTGGAGTAGGTGGGGAAACCTAAAGTAGGTGTAGAGGCAAGATCCTTGGGTGCACCAAGGTGCCATCCGGAACCGGAGTAATCGTAGTCGTAGCTGATGTAACCCACCTTGACCACAAATTTTGGTGTGATCCGATGAGTGATATATCCCTCAATGACCGTACCGCGGGTGCTGGTCTTTGGAGCGATGAGGTCGTCCTGTGCAGGAGCAAAGTTGAACCAGTACTGGGAACCCTTGTTCCACTCCAGGCCCAGCTTGGTTTTTTCGTTGTTGAAATTGAAACGAGCGCCAATGTAGTACATTTGGCCAGTTTGGCTTTCAGGTGTCTCAAAGGGATCAGCCATCAAGCCACCAAACGGAGTGGTCACGTCATCAGGACGGGTTTTGGACCAGCTACCGGTGACAAACCAATCAATGGGGCCATCGCGACGAGCCAGCAGGATACTGGCCAGGTCGATTTCACCCATGTTTGCCGAAGGCGAGTAACGTGTCACAATGGGACCTGGCATGGGGTTGCCACTGACCGGGTCGTTGGGCATGATGACATAACCGTTGAATCCATCGGTGATGTTGAAGGCACGGGCAATGGTTGTCTGGATTTGCATTTTTTCAGTGTTGTAGGCATCGATGTTGAAACCGAAGAAGGAAGCATCCTTCATCAAGTCAGCCTGCATGGTTCCGTTGCCATACTGGCTTTCGTAACCGAGACCATAGCAAGCCCGGACGGTAGTTTTTTCACCGAAATTATAACCCAGGGTGGCACCATCAAACTGGAAGTCGATGACGGTTCCCATAGGAGTACCGGCGCGCATTTCATCGTGACGGTAATGCAGGGGAGGACCACCAGTGCTGGGGCGGCGACCCAAGCTCAGATAAACAGGAGCTCCGCCAATGCTTTTCCAATTGAAATAAGCGCGTTCCACCTTGAGGGTCTCGCCACCGGGAACGCCAGGGCTGGCAGCATCGGTAGCCATGGTGTTGGCCTGACCGTTGAAAACGCCGACCTGGGTGCTGGCACCCCAAGGCTTGTACATGCTCAGACGGCCGCTGAAGGTGACATTGTCCGAAACCTTGGCGTCCATATCCAGGCGCAACCGGGTGGTGTAGAGAATGTCGTTGTTGGTCTTGTAACTGGGAACGACACCGTTGACCGCATTCATCATGCCCATGGCACCGTCTTGCACCTGACTCATGTAGGCACCGAACGCGGCTTGATCCTGCATCAGGGCATCCCAGGCAGCCTGGTCTCCGCCACCCATGAAAAACATAGCCTGGCCCATGTCGAAAAGCATGGAACCCATGTATTCCGGGAAGGTTGTGTTGAAATCCAACCCATTGAGGAAATACAGATAGTTGCCGTAGTTGTCGGCAATTTGCTGCTGGACGCCATCATAATTGAAGCTACCGTCAGGGTTCATGGGCAGGTTGCCTGTGTCCTGGTGGTAGAACATGGAGTTGACCATGACATTCTGCAAAGCCATTCCATCGTAATAATCAGCCGTTTCACCGGTGATGGTGTGGGCTTCAACGCGAAGATCGCCGCCCCATTGGATGGCGTCTTTCTTGTCGTTGACTTCAAGCTTCTGAACCTTCTTGCGCAGGTCCTTCACTTTTTCATCAGTGGTTTTGGCCATGGCGCCAGTCGCAATGGAGATAACTATCACCAGAGCCAACAAAGCGATCAGTGTTTTCTTCATTTTCCGCCCCTCCTGGGGTGTGAAACAAAACGACGCTACCGAACCATTCGGAAACGACTATCCACAAGTCATGGGCTGTTCGCTGTCAGCCGCGTGATCAATACAGAATTTGCGCACGGCCTTGAGCATGTCGGCATCCCACATGTCCGTGACCTTCTTGGTATCATCCTTGGGGCACACCACTTCTTCGTGGGTTTCAGTCCAGTAGTCATCGAAAAATTCTTCCCATTGCTCTTGAATAAGGGTCATGGGGGTGTACTCGCCGGCGTCACTGTCTTCCATATG
>JAUUYW010000530.1 GCA_030590265.1 Candidatus Krumholzibacteriia bacterium | reverse complement strand
GTCTGCATGGTCACACCTACACTGTGACTCTGGGTTTGGAAGGAGCGCTGGATGAGAAACTCGGCTGGGTGCAGGATTATGGAGAAGTGGGTTGGGCCTTTACCCCCATGCTGGAAGCCCTGGACCATCATTGCCTGAACGAAATTGAAGGCCTGGAAAACCCCACGGCGGAAATTCTGGCCGCCTGGATTTATCATGGTCTGAAAGCCAAATTGCCCCTCCTGACGGACGTCACTGTATGCGAGACACCCAATACTGCGGCTGTGTACCGGCCCTAGCGGGCCGTTAAGGCTCCCTGCGCACCTTTTCCACACTGGAGAGGGGCATCCAACCCAGTGATTCTCCGCCAAGACTGATCCGGACCCATCCTGGGCGCTCTTCCTGAATGCGAATGGTCAATCCATCATGAACCATGAACTGAACGCCGAAGTTGGCTTCGGGGCCACTGCGCACGGCAACTTCTTCCACTACCACTACGGCCGTTTGCCTGACTTCTTCGATACGCCAGCGCCAAAAAACAATGATGGCTGAAATCAGGACCAGGCCGGCCGCCAGCAAAATCAAACGCCGCAAGCCATCGGGAAAATCTCCGCGCCGCCATTGGTAGCCGACCAGGATGCACAAACACCACACCAGAATCAGCAGAGCCATGGCCCATTGGCCCAGGGTCAGGCCAAAAACAAGAGAAACAAATTGGGCAATGAAGAGGGGAAGTTGTGTATTGGTCAATTCAAGATCAGTGATGCCGCCTCGCACCCAGGCCAGGTTATCCTGAATATCACGATCCAGGGGTGACAGCTGTTTGGCACGCAGATAGTTGACCACAGCGAAACCCAACTCGCCTCGGCGAGCATGGGTATTTCCCAGATTGAAAAATAAATCGGGATCCTCAACTCCAAGGGAATCGGCCTGCCGATACAAGTCCAGGGCCACATCCAGCTGGCCCTCGGTGTAGGCCTGATTGGCTTCGGCCATCAGACGGGCCGGATCGGTGGTCGCCTGAGCATCGACGGTGGCCATAGCAGCCAGCACCAGACATAAAACTGCAACAAAGGTGGCCTTACCACCCTTTGGTGATTTTTTCATCTCCAGCTTGTTCAATCGCTTCAGGATCACTCTCACATCTTCAAAAAGCTTTTGTTCTTCCTGGACCAAGGCACTTCCACCATAACGGGCCACATCACAGGATTCGAGGATTTCAACCAAGCTGGCACCTTCTGCAGGGCAGCCATGCCCCTGACAAAAGGCCAGTACCACCGCTGCATCGACCGAGGCCGCAGAACGGTTGCTGCAATCGGCAACAAAGCCGGATATTGAACGGGCCAGGCGATCCAAAGGATGAGATTGATGGCCGAGTGCGGGCTGCTCACTCATCACAAGCAAGGCTCGGTTCAGAGCATTTTGCCGGCGCAGGAAAACAGGGTCGGCCAGCTGCCGGGAAAGATAAAGCCGCAGAAGAGCCAATAGCAATATCGGCAGCAACAGCGCGCTCCACCACAGTGGGCTCTGGACAAGCACCCTGCGTCCCAGGTTCAGATGATCGGGCACATTGTGAATGAAGACCAGGTCCTGCCCCAACCGGGAAACTTCGCTGCGCAGAAAACCGGAATCCTCCTGCTCCAAAAACGGGTGATCACTCGGTGTGACGGTCACCGAACGAACAGCGGCATTGGTGGTCCGGTACCGCCCGGTTCTGGCATCAAACCAGCTGAGAGCCACCCGGGGAAGATGGAGCCGGCCTTCCTGCTGAGGCACAATAACTTTTTCGAGTGTTACTTGCCCCATCAGGCGTTTTTGTTCGATGGTGGTGCGGAAATCATTTCCCGCATCGTGCATTCGGGCGTCTTCCGGAGAAGGAATTTTCAACCCTTCAAAACCCTTGAGAAAAGCATCGGAGACCAGGGTCACCTTGAAATCAACGGCCTCCCCGCGAGGAACTGAATCCCGGTTGGCCAGGGCTGTCAAACGAATCTGACTGGCAACCAGTCCGGAAAAATCATCGGGTTTGCCGGCAGGCAATTGTTTGACTTTGAGTTCCAGAGGAT
>JAUUYW010000418.1 GCA_030590265.1 Candidatus Krumholzibacteriia bacterium | reverse complement strand
TGGCCAACACTTCTCCACGCAACATATCGTGCACGTGGGCTTCCACTCGGGGACTGACCGCGCCCATCAGCAGGGTGGCTGCCTCTCCTGCACAAAAAACACCAGCCAAAAGCATGGCCCGGCGGCGACCGGAAGTGCCATGATTACCCCGACCTGGCAGCAACAAACTGACCACCAAAATTGCCGCCACCGCTGCCAGATAAAGGACAAATGAAGACTCGGGCTCCACCCCCAGGGTTACGGCCAGAACAATGGCCGCAGCTCCCACCGGAGGCAGGGCCAAACCCAGCAGAATTTCATCCCGCAGCGAGAGCACCGCACCGAGAGGGGCCGCCGTCACAGAATAAATCGCGGCACCAACAAACGGGATCCAGCTGAATTGAAGGACAATCAGGAAGTCAGACATTTCCAACCTCCTCCTGCTGAGCCACCACTTCCACCACTCGCGTGGGCCGAACCCAATCGCGCACATGCGAGGTGATGACCATGCCCAACCCATCCTGGCGTAATCCTTCCAGCAAAATGCCGATTTGGGCCGCGGTTTCGGCATCCACGTTCACCGTGGGTTCGTCCAGGATCAACAGGCTGGGTTGTCCGATCAGCGCTCTGGCCACCAGTGCTCTTTGGCGCTGCCCACCGCTGAGACTACCGAACAATTCATCTCCGAGATCTTCAATGCCTACCTGGGAAAGGGCCTGATGGGCTCGCTCTTTGCTGCTGCCCCAATTCAAAGGCTGGCCGGTGCGCACCACATCCAGGGCGGAGGCCGGCACCGAGGCGTCGATCACCCCATCCTGGGGCACATAACCAACCGCTTCCCTGGGTACACCCCACTGCACCAAACCGGCAAGCTGATCGGTGAGGCCCAGCACACCACGCAAGATCGTCGTCTTGCCCGAGCCGTTATCGCCCGCCAACAACACCGTCTCACCTTGGCCCACTTGAAAGCTTACGGGCAAGGCAGGTTCGAACCAGCCTTTGTTCCGGCGATAGCCCCAGAGGCCTTCCTGGACCGTGAGTAATAGTGGAGTTTCGTTCATCACTGACCAGCTCCTTCCAGCAGCTGATCCAAATTGTACTGCTGGAGTTTCTGCCAGGTATCCACCTCTGAAATCGCTCCCACCATGTTGCCGATCTTCACCGAAACAGCATCAATTCGCTGGGCAAATTTTTTCGGCAAATTGCTGGGCTGGGCTTGGTTGTAAATGACCAGACTCACCCCTTGGACCTGGGCATCTTTGGCCAGTCGAGCGAGATGTCTGGCTGTGGGTTCAATGCCCGGCTTGGGCTCCAAGGTTCCAATCACTTCCATTCCATAGAATTTGGCCAGATAAGAGATGTCCGCGTGATAACTGATCACTTTTTGCCCGGCCAAGGACGAACCACGTGATTTTAAACTGGCAGCCAAAGCATCCAACTCCGAACAATATCCCGTCAAATTTTCATCAAAATATTCGCTTCCTTCCGGATCAAAATCCATCAGTGCATAAGCAATATTCTCCGCCATGATGCGACCATTTTGCGGCCCGATATTGATGTGAGGATTGCCTTCTGCGTGCTGTTCCCCTTCGGCTCGACTGATCACATCGGGCACATCCAACAACTCCACACCCTCATAAACTTCAATCCAGCCCTCACGATCCTCCATGATGTTGATATTTCTCGCCTCGGCCGCCAAAGCCGGCAACCAGGCATGCTCCGCGTCGAGTCCCAAAGTCAACAGCAAATCCGCTTTGTGCAGTTTGGGGATAAAGCTGGGCCGGGCCGGCACACCGTGCAGATCTTCCCGTCCGCTGGCCAACACCGTCAACTTGATGCGCTCGCCGCCCACACGATCCGCCATCACTCCCAAATCAGGAATCGAAGCGACAATGTTCACCTCGGCCAGGCCGGCATTGGCCAGAGTCATCAAGGCCATCACCAACATTAGTTTTTTCAGGTTAATCATCATCGCCGCCTCCCATGGGTGTGATAGCCAATCACGCCATCAAACTGTAGAATGACCTGGTCTACACCATCGCTGTACAATCCGCGATCATCGTGCACGTATTCCAGACGAATTCTCTGGTAGTGACTGACATTCCAGGTCAGAAAACCACCCACTCTTTGCCGACGCTCATTGCCCTCGCTGATGGCAAAATCTTCGAAGTAGGCCCCAAAATCCCAGGTGCGATTCAGACGATAACGGGCCCAGGTAAAAGCACCGTCCCGAACGTAAGATCGCTTGACCCAGTAGTCATCATCCTGCACCTCGTCCTGCTGGCGGTTGCGCATATACTCCACGCCAAAATCCATACCCCGGAAAAGATTCATCTCCACTGGATTCCAAAAAACAGTGACATCCACTCCCATGGTGGTTTTGCTGTAGGTAGTACCGTCAAACCTTTGGCTGTAACGCCAGTTCTCCTGATAGACCACGCTGGTGCCCAGGTCGATGCTCCAATCCAACCCCATTTCCAAGGATGTTTGCAAACGGCCCAGCCAGGCCAGATCCGCAAACCCCTTGTTGGTACCGGGTGGCACAGGGCCATGGGGATCATCCTGCATGAGGTTGTAAAGATGGGCGGTCTCGGGATCGTCAGGACAGTGCAACTCACCATCATGAAAGTGACAACCAGGAGGCGGATTGCCTGGACCGTAAGCAGCCGAACTGCTGGCCGGATCAGTGTCGTGGGTATGACCTTCCAGGCCATTGAAGACGCTGCCATACACCTCGATGTAATGATCAGTGGGAGCCAGCCAGCTCAACTCCAAACCTGTGGACATCAGATGTCCGCCGAAATATTCGTGCAATATCCTGGGCTCACTGGCAAAAGGCATACTGTGACTGTGAAACTGATTCCAGCGGCCAAAGCTAGCCAGATATTGCCCGGCCCTTGCCTTCAGACTCAAGGGAAGCGAATGGCCGGTGACATACAGCTCGTGGATTTCGGCGCCCTCATGACTGAACATGGCGTTGAAATCAATGCGGGCATAAGGATCAAGGTCCGCCCCGACGTTCAACTCTGCGCTGGAAATATGAAAACCCCGGGTCTTCCAGATTTGGTTCCCGTTCTCATCCACTTCCGCGTTGTGCATATCGAATTTTAGATCGTAGACAAAACCGATGTCCGGGTTCTGCCAGGCCCCAAGTGCGCCACTCTGTTGGGCCCACGCTGTGGTGCTGAGACACAACACAGCCGGGACAACCAGAAGCATGGTGATGATGTTGCGCATGATTCCTCCTGTTACCGCCAAAAACAACAATGCCATCGGGAATAATCCGAC
>JAUUYW010000562.1 GCA_030590265.1 Candidatus Krumholzibacteriia bacterium | reverse complement strand
GCAAGGGGCGCGACGGCCGGGCTCCCATTCCCAGCAGCAAAAGTGATATTTTCGCCGCTGTCGGTGAAGATGCTTCGGTCTATTGCGGCCCGGTTCCAGTGAAACATTTCCCCCTTGATTTGACTCTGATGCTGGGCCGTGGCAGCACCGATCGTGAAATCGTCATCCTGCCTCTGCCTTCGCAAAACCACTGGAATACTTTTCTGTATCTGGACGCTGACAAGGCCCGGGCCAATTCTATCGCCATTGCCGAAGTCCTGGCCCATTTTGCCCTGGCTCGCATGTGCTTGCTGAACAAGGGAATTCGCAGCCACAACGGCCGGGTCAAAGCCATTTACATGTCGGAAATTGCCAGGCGTGAAAAATCCAGAAAATCCAGAAGTCAAAGTGCACCTGATCCTGTCTCGTTGTCCACAGATCCAGAAATCGATGATTTGTCTCCAGCCGAGGACATCACCAACGAAAATGGTTCGGAACCACTCCAATATGTAACCACACCCAAGGTGGGGCCGGTGGTGGATCAATCAACGGCTGAGCTGGATCCATTTGAAGTTTCCCAAAATTCAGACCCAGCCGAAAAACAGCCGGCAACAATCCCTTTGAATCCTGGCGAGTCGTCGGAGACGGGTCTTGGGGATGATGGTTTTGAAGATGACCCAACGCTCCCTGTGAATCAATCCCTGACACCGGAGTTAATCCTGAGCCACAGTGGAGAACTGCCTGCATTGCCCAAGGCCGCCTGCCACATCATGGCCGTGATCGAAGATCCAAAAACAACTGCCACCCGCCTGGAAAAGGCCCTGGCCATGGACCAAACTCTGACCGCCAAGGTCTTGCGCATTGCCAACAGTCCTTTTTATGGAGCGGTTCGTGAAATCCGGACAGTCAGCGAGGCCATTGTGCGACTGGGCTTTATAACTATTCGCAACTGGACGGTGGTGACGGCAACCAAGTCCGTTTTCCTGGGACCCGGTGCGGGAGCCCTCTACCAGAAAATTTGGCGCCAATCGGTTTTGTCGGCCATGGCCGGTCAGCTGGTGGGGCAGACTCTGGGCACTCGTGAACCCGAAGGCTTGTTCATCGGGGGCCTGATGCAAAATATTGGCCAACTGGTTCTTGCACGCAGCCATCCTCAACTGTTTCAGGAAATCCTTACCAAATCCGAGACATCAGGACACCCGTATCACGTGATCGAAAAACAGTTGTTGGGATTTGACCACGGGGCACTGGGAGCCTTGTTGATTCGGGATTGGAATTTGAGTGAGGAGCTGGAACAGGCCGTTCGTTGGCATCATGCCTTCGAGGATGACAACGCTGAACAGGCCCGCCTGGCTGCCATGATTGCTTTGGGTGAAGAAATTGCCGCTTGTTCAGGAAGTGGTGGGGATGATGAAAATTCGGAAGAAATTCTCCTGAAAAGCGACCAGGAAAGTATTGAAGATGATGAGGGGGATTCCAATCTTCCTGTATCCTTGAGCCCGGCTTGCCTCTATTTGGGTGTATCGCATGCCCAGTTCGCAGAGCTTCAGACCCAGGCAGCCCAGCTGCGCATTGATCCCCATTTTTTCAATTAACCAGCTTTGCACCAATAGAAAAACAGCCCTGCATCAACCATTGGCCTTCTCTGCATTCTCGGGTTTTTGCAAAAGCGATTCCACAGGTGGTTCGAAGTGCAGCCGGCACCGGGCTTCATAGGTTT
>JAUUYW010000346.1 GCA_030590265.1 Candidatus Krumholzibacteriia bacterium | reverse complement strand
GCCGGTGCTCCATCTGTCTCCATGGGCATCCACCCATTGAAGACGTCGCAAGTGTTGCAACGTAACTCCGTAGCGCAGGCAGTGGGGACCGCCCGCGTTTTCGGCAATGTTGCCGCCACTGGTGGCCACTGCCTGGCTAGATGGATCGGGGGCAAAATGCAGGCCGTAGGGCGTGGCCAGAGTGGTGACCTGATCATTGAGAACACCAACCTGCACCTTGATGCTGCGGTCGGATCCAAAAACCTCATCCGCGTTGTTCAGACGGGCGGTGCCCAGGACCAGCGCACCTTCGCAAGGCACCGCACCTCCACTCAATCCCGTTCCGCTGCCCCGGCAAACCACGGGCACCTGGGCCTTGGCACAAAGGCCCACAACTTGGGCTACTTGATCAGGATTTACGGGCAAAGCCACGGCCCAGGGGCGGCCAAGCGAGAGGTGGGAAGAATCCGCGGAGTAAACCCGGCGGGCGGCGGCATCGTGTAACAATCCCGCTGGCCCCAACAGGGTCTGCAATTGATGAAGAAGCTGCTGGCGATCATCCCCCATGAATGGGACGACCCGCAGCCGCGGCAATGGCTTCGGCCATGGCCTCACTCAAACTCGGGTGCGGATGAATCACTTCGGACCAGGTTGCCAGATCGGCTTCAAAGCCGAGGGCGGTGACAGCTTCGGCCAACAGCTCGGTCACTCGTGGGCCCACCATGTGCACTCCCAGAACCTTCCCGGTTTCGGCATCACTGACAACTTTGACGAACCCATGGGGCTCGTTCAAAATGGAAGCCTTGCCCAAAGCGGAGAATGGAAATTGCCCGCACTTGACTTCGTGGCCCGCAGCTAAAGCTTCGCTTTCTTTCAATCCAACCGAGGCCACTTCCGGATTGCTGTAGGTACAAGCCGGAATGCGGTGATAATGAATGGGATGTTCAGGTTTTCCTGCCGCGTGACCGGCTGCCACCAGAGCTTCATGGCTGGCCACATGCGCCAGCTGAGGTGTGGCCACAATATCGCCAATGGCGTAGAGGCCGGGCGTGGCTGTTTCCATCATGGCGTCGGTTTGAATGAATCCTCGGCGATCAAGCACTGCGGCTGTGGTTTCCAGCCCCAGGTCGGCGGTGACGGGTTTGCGGCCCACGGCCACCAGGAGGCATTCTGCCTCAACAGTTTGGGTTGTACCGTCGGCAGCATTTTCGAGGGTGCAAATCACTCCATCATCGGTTTTTTCCACCTGCGTAGCTTTGGTGCCGGTGAACACCTTCATTTTCTGCCGTTTGAGGGCTTTTTCCACCACGGCGGCGCACTCGGGATCTTCCAGGGGCAGAACCTGGTCCATCAACTCCACCAGGGTTGTTTTGCAGCCGAAACTCTGCATCACCGAAGCCAGTTCCAGGCCCACTGCTCCGGCTCCCAGTACCACCATGGATGTGGGCACGTGGTCCAGTTTGAGAACGTGGTCACTGTTGAGGATGCGGGTGCCGTCAGTCTCCATGCCTTTCAGGTCGACAATGGTGCTGCCGGTGGCAAGAATGATTTTGTCGGCTTGAAGTTCCTGTGAGTCATCACCGGAGGAAACTACCACGAGTCCTGGACCAGCCAAACGACCCGTGCCTTTGATCACCGTCACCCCCGCGTTCTTCATGAGCAGGTCGATGCCTTTGGTGCCTTTGGTGGTGGCCAGTTCCCGTCTTTTTTGAACCTTGGCCCAGTCGAAACTGGCGCCTTCCACCGTCACTCCAAAAGTGCGCGCGCCTTTGCTGCACATCTGCCAGACTTCGGCGGCGTGGATCAAGGCTTTGGTGGGGATGCAACCGCGCAGCAGACATGTGCCACCGAGGCGGTCGTCTTTTTCTATGAGGGCTGTTTTCAGGCCGAGCTGGGCACCTCGGCGGGCGGCCACGTAACCACCAGGACCGGCGCCGATGATGATGAGGTCGTATTGGCCGGAGGTGTTGTTGGGCTGGCTGTCGGCCATGGGAGGCTCCTTTGGGGACCACAAGGTGGGCAAATATTTGAATGGGTCATTTTGAAGAGACCGTGTGGGAATTATGCTACTTTTGGAGGGGAATTCCAAGGTTTGTTGGGAAATGATTGTTGGGCTCTTCGGCATTTTCCTTTGGAAAAGTTAGACTGCCAGAGAAACCGGAATAATCCGTCAAAACAAGTGGAATCGTGGTGGGAAAAACGACCACTTTTTGGATTAAGACTTTCAAAATACATCCCCCCGGGGGGTGGATTTTCGCGAATCTCACCCTAAATACCCGGTTTATGGCCAGCAACATTTTCCGCGGCACCCATCACTTGATAAGAGCCATGCGTCCCGAATCCCTGCCGGATGGAGTGGTCAAAACGTAGAGAAAAACCCCTGCAGCCACTTGATGCCCCGAATTGTCCCGCCCATTCCAGGTGGCATCATGCCGACCGGCTGATTGAGTGCTTTCGTCCACAAGTGTTCGCACCAACTTTCCGGTGATGTCGAAAACCTGCAACATGACCGATGCATCCTGATCGAGGTCATAGCTGATGATTGTGCTGGGATTGAATGGATTGGGATAATTGCCACGAAGGCCGAAGGCTTGAAGCGGTTGGTCATCAACAGGCGTTACCGCACCACACTCCCCAGCACCAAAAGCGCCGATCTGGCCACACAGGTCATCCAAACAGGGAGAATCGGGAGCTACATGGTAATCCCAATTTCCAGGGTCGCACAACAGAGGGTCGGCGCTGATGTTACCATTGATGCCTTCCATGCCGTTGATGGGAGTTCCATAATCATCCGCTTCATGGCCGAACACATTGCAACAGCTCAGCTCAACAGTGAATCCGGTATCAAAGAAAGACCACACGTTGAAGGCAAGCAGGGAATTTTCAACAACGATGTCGCCATAGGCCTCAACCCCTTTGTAATTGCCGATGACAGTGGAATAAATAAGAGAAAGGAATGAATTGAAGTAGGAATAGATACCCGCACCACTGTTGTCGGCAATGGTGCATTCGTACAGATAAGACGAACCATCTGCAAGAAAAACACCTCCGCCATCGTAATCACAAGAATTGTTTCTCACCAGACAGCCAGACATCGTGAAAGGAAACTCACCTTGGGCGCTGACACCACCTCCATACAAAAAACTGATGTTGTTGTCGATCTGGCAGTCAATCAATGTTGGTCCCGCATGGAAAGCCGACAAGCCCCCGCCATAACCTTCTGATATACAGTGGGCCAGACGGCAATTTTTTATGATTGGAGAAGAACCATTTTTACAAAGAATGGCTCCACCACCTTCACTATTTGAAGAGTAAGGGCTCCAACCGCCTGAAATAGTAACACCCTCCAATCGTGCCTGGGAACTTTCACCCGACTGAAAAATAAATCCCCGGTGGGGATATTCACTGGTCCCCTGACAAACAATTGTGCATATGGAAGGGTCGTTGCCCACAGATCGAACGGTAATATCCTTGCCCAGAAAATCGATATCCCGGTTCCCGTCGCCAAAGTAGATACCGGACTCCAAAAGCACCGTATCACCAACGGCCGCTGCTTCGATTCCCGCTTGAATGGTGGGGTATTCAATTGGCACTTGCAAAGTGGCCGAATTGGCCAAAGGAGGGAAAACAATCAGGAAAATAAAAACAGCAATTTTGGGTGATAAATTCATTTGATTCCCCTCAATGTTTGCCCCAAGCATTTGCTACAACCCCGCCTCGGCAAAATACTTGGCAAGTGTCATAGCATCCAAACGCAGCAAGGAAGGATTAATCTTAATATAAAACCCCTTAAAATCAATGGTTGGTTGGTTGAGCTTGATATTCTTTTCCAAAAGCCTCAACCGAACATCCTGGGGGTCGCCTTTCAGCAGATGCAGCTTCATCACGTTGGAACCATTGGCAATTTTTTCCAACCTGAACAAACCAGCCAAGGATTGGAAAAGTCCATCCGCCAATTCCAAAGATTTTTGATAGTCCTCAAGAAAAGAATCCACATACTCGTTGGCCACGGCGGCAAAAGGCCAGGCACTGGGCATGC
>JAUUYW010000043.1 GCA_030590265.1 Candidatus Krumholzibacteriia bacterium | reverse complement strand
GTCCTCTTCAGGAAGGATCTCATCAAACCCAACGGCATCATTCTGGTGACCGGACCCACGGGTTCGGGTAAAACCACCACACTCTATTCGGCTCTGACATACCTGAATAAACCGGATACAAAAATCATCACTCTGGAAGATCCCGTGGAATACGAATTGCCGGTGATCAACCAGGCCCAGATCAACACGGCCAAGGGATTTACTTTTGCCAAGGGTTTGCGCGCCATTCTGCGTCAGGATCCCGACATCCTGCTGGTGGGTGAAATCCGTGATGTGGAGACGGCCCAGATGGCCATCCGCGCGGCTCTCACCGGTCACCTGGTTTTCAGCACCTTGCACACCAACAGTGCAGCCGGCGCCATTCCCCGACTGCTGGATATGGGTGTGGAGCCTTTCCTGCTTTCGGCCACCCTGGTTTCAATTATTGCCCAGCGTTTGGTGCGCCGGGTTTGCAAGGACTGCGGCGAGCCCTGCGAACCGGATTCCGAAGATTTGCAGTTGATGGGGCTCACTGCTGAAGATCTGCAGGACGCCACAATCCTCGAAGGCCAGGGATGCAACCTCTGTCGCAACAGTGGTTACCGCGACCGGTTGGCAGTGTTTGAATACCTGCACGTGGACAAGGAGATTCGCAAGCTGATCGCCGACGGCAAGAATGCCACTGCCATTGAGGATGCGGCCCGTGCCACTGGTCAAGCCAGCCTGCGGGATGATGCCTTGGACAAAATGAAAGCCGGCCGAACGACCCTGAAAGAAGTCATGAGGGTGGTTTCATGAGAGAGTACCGGTACAGCGCCCTGGGCAGCAATGGCCAAACCGTCACCGGCATTCGGCAAGCCGAGAGCACCGATGCGCTGACGGCTGAACTGCTGGAAATCGGTCTGATCCTCTTGAAGGCCCGATCGAGCTTTGGCAGTTTCGGTCAGTTGTTTTCATCCAGCGGCCGGGCAGGAAAAAAAGAACTCAGGGATTTCACCCAGCACATGTCCACCTGTCTTTCGGCAGGCATTCCCGCCGTGTCCGCCCTGGCCGATTTTCAGGAATTGAGCAAGGGGACATTTGGTGAAGTGGTTTCTGACATCCGGGGTGATGTCAGCAGCGGCACGGCCATCGACGAAGCCTTTGCCCGTCATCCGCAAATTTTTTCCACTGTTTATCTGGCCATGCTTTCGGCCGGACAGAATTCCGGAAACCTGGACGAGGCTTTTGAAGAGTTGGTGTCATATCTGGAGTGGAACGAAAACCTGAAAAGCCAGATGTCCCAGGCCCTGATCTATCCCACCATGCTGTTGGTCGGCATCATCGGTTTGTTGATGCTGATGATGCTGTTCGTGATCCCGCGCTTTGAGACGATGTTCGAAGATGTCGATTTTGAACTGCCCACCCTGACGGTCAAGGTCATGGCCATGGGAACTTTCATGGTGCACTGGTGGTGGCTGATCTTCGGTTCCATTGCCGTGGCTACCATTGCCTTGAAAATGTATTTCCGAACCGATCAGGGTGCTTACAATCGAGACAAATTCTTGCTGAAAGTACCAGTGCTCGGCAGCTTCATCCAGAAAATCGCTCTTTCACGTTTTTCCAAGTCCTTTGCCCTGATTTTTGCTTCGGGCCTGGATTTGTTGCGCCTGCTTGATTTGATGAAGGGAGTGGTGGGCAACGAGGTCATGGCCCGTCAACTCACTACTATTCGCAATCGGGTGGCCACCGGTGAAACGTTGAGCGAAAGTTTTGCCGATGCGGATGTTTTCCCGCCGCTCATTCAACGCCTGATTTCCGTGGGCGAAAAAACCGGTTCCCTGGACAAATCCCTCATGCGGGCGAGCCAGTATCTGGACAAGGAAATTCCCAGGGATCTCAAAAAGGCCTTCACCGTATTCGAAGGAATCATCATTGCCATCATGGGCGTGGTGGTTTGCATCGCGGCCATGTCGCTGCTAATGCCGATCATGCAGATCGGGGGGAACATTTGATGCTGAAAAAATCAAACCGCGGGGGCTTTACCCTCATCGAAATTATCATCGCGGTGGCCATTGTGGCCATCCTGGCCGGTACGGTCACGCCGCTGGCTTTCAAACAGATGATCAAGGCCAAAGAAGAGGCCACCCTCAAGGAATTGAACTCTCTCAACAAGGCCTTGGTCGAGTTCTATGAAGATACAGGACGTTTCCCCACCGAGGGTGAAGGCCTTGAGGCTCTGGTGAGCGACCCCGGTGTGGGTGGTTGGCAGGGGCCCTATGTGGGTGGCGACCGGGGTGATCCGGTGGAGGAAGTGACCACCGATTCGTTCAAGGAAACCTACGTCTATGATTTGGATCCCACGACCAATCCAGCCGACGCGGCAGATGTTTTGCTGGCCAGCCCCGGTGCGGACCACAACCAGACTTTTGGCAGTCTGAATAGCACCTGGACTTTGGCCACCGACGGAGACGATTTGCTGACCCTGGTTTCGGCAGGGCCGGTCAATCGTGACAAATTGCGTTTTTGCCAGGATGAGTTGCAGGCCATCGGCTCGGCGGCCAGTCACTATTTCGAAGACAACGCCGCCTTCCCGGTGACCGCCGGAGATCTGGTGGATGACTATCTGGATGCCGGCATTGGCGGCAGCAATTTCGTGGATCCTTGGAACACAGCTTACGTCCTGGCTCAAGCCGGGGGCGGTGGCTCACCGGTGATTTTCGTGACTCGAAGCTTTGGTCCGGATCGCAGCAACGACAATGGTGGCAACGACGACCTGACCCTGAATGTGAGCAGCGTTCCGCCTGGTCGCAAGGCCACCCTGTGGAAGCTGGAAATTGCCCAAACAGTATTGAACAACAACGGTTCTTTGGTTCTTACCGGTTCCTGGGCCGCCGATCGGGCTGCCCTGGGTTTGGCCAATGCCTTTTCCGCGGATGGCTGGGGTCAGACCCTGGCGGTGAACGTTTCATCCCGAACAATCTATTCCGTGGGACCTGATGGCAATGCTGTCCTGGTCTCGGACAATTTGCCTGCAGGCGTGGGCCCCTAATCAACAAGAGTTCTCTTCAACAGGAGTTAGTGTCTTGAGTAAGAAATTGGGCTTCAGCATCAGATACCAGGGCGATGAAATGATCGCTGTGGGAATCTCCAGTCTGGAAAAATCCCGTTGGCGCGTTGACCACCTGGAAATTAATCAGGCCAATGTCGGGCCGTCAACGCCTCTGGCCAAGGCCATGAACAAAAGCAGTGCGACCTTTTCCATGATTGCTTCGGGGGATGAAATCAATACTTCCCTGGTTGCCCTGCCCAAGCTCAAAAAAAAGCAATTGGGACTTGCTGCCACCGGTTGGGTGGCCCGTGAAGAGTCCACGCCCGCAGATCAGTGGAATGTGGTTTGGCAGGAGCGCGAGCATTCCAATGGAAACACCAAACCAGATCAGACAGATGTATTCCTGCTCTATGCCCCCAAAAAATATATTGCGGCCCAAATTGCCCAGGCCAACAACTGGAACGGCGCGCCCTCTCGCCTGGTGCCGGATTTCCTGGTGCTGGAGTCAATGTTTCGCAAATACGGACCGGGGAGTGATGAGCTGGCAGGCTGGAATGTTGTCTTTGTAAGCAAAGAGGACCATTTCCTTTGTGTCTCCACACCATCAGGGCTGATCATGAACCGTCCCCTGCCGGCTGATCTTTCCGAAGGTTCCGACGGCGGAGAATATCTTGATCGCCTGGCCACCGAGGTGGACCGATCCATCTTTTTTGCCAGGCAAACCGAATTCAACCCCAATGTAGAGCGCATCATTGTTTGCGGCGATACCATCCTGGCCCAGGGACTGGTGGCGCGCCTGAAGGAAGAAACTTCGGTGCCTGCAGTGTTCTGGGATATTGCCGATATGTTCGAATCTGCTGGGGCAAAACTCGACGCAAAACTCATGCTGCCGGTGATGGCGGCAGTCATGGCCCGCAACAAGTGCCAATGCAATTTGCTGCCGAGAAAATCCCGCACCCTGTTGGGACCTGTTTTGCAACGTCGGCTGGTTGTGGCTGGGACCACGGCCGCCGCTGTTGTGATCCCCCTTCTGGCCGTGGGCGGATTCCTGACTTCCAACATCCAGGATCGTTATCTCGACCGGGCTCGGTTGCAGTTGCAACAGGCCCAGGTCCGGGCTGACGAGGCCGCACAAATCTACATCGCCCAGCGAGTGCTCAAGGCGCGTGAAGAACACATCGCAACCATCAACCAAAATGACCAGGACTTTGCCCAGGTGCTGTTGCATCTGGCTGCTTTGACGCCGGGAGAAATCATTTTCAAGGATCTGCGCCTGAGGGAAGCCGGGGATGGTCAATTGGTGTTGCTGCTCACCGGCGAGAGCATTTCCAACACCGTGGAAGTTGCCCAGCAATCGTTTCTGGATTTCCAGGGAGCCCTGAACAGCAGCCAATTGCTGAAGTCCACGGGTGAACCTCGCAAGCTGATCATTGCTGCGGAGAATGATCAGGGAGTTCTGGTAAAAAAAGTTGAATTCAGCATGGAGTACCAGGTGAAATCGTTTCCCGCAACCCAGCAAGAGGTGGCTATCCTGGCTGCCCATGGAGAGGGTTAACTCATGGCCATAAAAACAAATGCAAAACGCTGGTTAGCCAATGCAAAAATTCGCTGGGCCCTGTTCTCGGTGATTTGGTTGGTTTTGCTGGTGACAGTGGCCATCCCTTCCTGGCAGGGCATTCGGGAACGAAATACGGAAATTCATGCTCTGGAGGACCGCCTTGCCACCATGGACGATTGGACCGTGGCCGGCATGTGGCTGGCTCCATCGGTGCGCCAGCGCAGTCTGCCGGTGAACGCCGCCTTCAGTCGGCTATTTCCCACAGAACGCGGGCGGGAGGAATTGTTTCTATCCCTGGCCAGAGTGGCTGATGAAAGTGGTGTTGAAGATTTTGGTCTGAGCGAAGCCAACGACTTTGGAATGGATGGCAACGATGTCTGGAATGATGGAACGGCCATGGGAACAGTGGACGATGCTCCACCCCCGACCGGTGATATGCCCATGCAGCCTGACGCGGATTTGAGTATGGCCCTGGAAATACCCAACATCGATCTGGTGACCTACCGGGTCATAGCCCATTTCACCGGAGATTACAAGCGAGTTGCCCATTTCATGGGTGGTCTCAGAAACATTGAAAGAGCCTTGAAAGTGCACAGTCTGGTGGTGCGTCCCGAAAAGGACGGTATCCAGGTGGATTTGGAGCTTGATGTCTATGTCAGCCAAACAAGCTAACAGGAAAATGGCCCTGACCATTGCCGTGGTGTCGTTGATGCTGGTGGGAGTTGTTGCTTTGAATATCAACACCTTCGGCGGGATGAGTCGGGGCAGCGATTCTGCTCGTGGTTACCGCCTTCAGGCCCATCCACCGGTGCCCTCGGATATGGGCCAGATGATGAAACATGCCATTGAAATTCGGCCTGCGGAAAATTCCCTGGAAGCCGGACCGGTGGCCACGTCTCTCAAACGGGATCCATTTTTCCCAACCAAGGCCCAGCCCAAGCCCGTGATGAAAAACAGCACCCATCGGCGCAAAACGACCACCAAACCCAAAGCGAGGGTCAATCCTCTGGAATGCTCGGCCATCATGCTTGGAGGAAAGCTTCCCATGGCAATCATCAACGGTGAAGGCCGCCACCCTGGCGATAGCATTCAAGGGATGGTCCTGGTGGGAATCGATGCCGATGGAGTGACTTTTCGCAAATCCGACGGATCCATCACCCACTTGTCTGTTGGGGTGCCGGAATCTGAAAACCAAAATTACCGGGTGATCACCCGGACCAGAGAATTAGACGACCAGGGCCGCACGAGCCTGGTGAATCAATAGCACGCAAGTAGCTAGGAAGGGAATCCGAGATGAAGAGGTTCAAACCAATAATCCACGGAATGATGCTGGCAACAGTCCTGCTGATGACTGCACCAGCCGTGGCCGAGGACGACTGGACCCAGGACCGTCCCCCGGTGACCATCGTCACCAATGGTTGGGTTGGCGTTCGGGATATCCTGCGCAATGTGGCTGAAAATTCGGGTTTGGGGCTGCAAATGGCCCCGGATGTTTCCGGGAAGGTCAATGTCCATCTGCAGGATGTCCCTGTGGATCGCGCTCTGGACGCCTTGTTGGTTCCCGCTGAGTTGGGCTACGAGGTCGTGGACGATGTGCTGGTAGTTTACAAGCAGGGCATGGTCACGCGTTGGATCACTTTCGACTATCCTGTCACCACCCGTGAAGGCCATGGCGAGCTGGAAATTTCTGTCAGCAGCAGTGGGTCCTCGGGCGAAGGTGAGGGAGATGAAGGCAGCAACAAAAGCCATGTCTCCAGCTCGGCGACCATGAGCATCTGGCCGGAAGTGATGTCCGCCCTGAAAGTGATGGTTTTTGTGGACCAGGATAATATCAATGAGGCGGAAGATAAGGAGGGCTCCCTGGCCATCAATGTTTCCGATAATGAAGGCCGGATGCTGGTGGTTCATCCCATGGCCAGCATGGTGATGGTCACTGCAGAATGGAACCGTGTGAACCGGGTGGAAGAACTCCTGACCCGCCTGGAAGAATCGTTGCAGCGCCAGGTTGCCATCGAGGTGCGCATTCTGGAAGTTTATCTGGATGACGAAACCCAAACGGGTATCAACTGGAACGTCATGAACCTGAACTCGGATATCAGCAACATTGCCTTGAACACCTTTGACGCCACCAAGCATGTGGCCGAAAGTTTCTTCCAGTTCACCATGGATTCCAAGCATGTGGCGGGAGTGATCGAAGCCATCAGCACCAGCGGCGATATCAACATGGTCAGCGCTCCCAAGATCACCACCCTGAACAACCAGAAGGCCGTGGTGCGCATTGTCACCGAAGAGGTTTTCTACGAATCGCAGGTGGAACCCGCGGTGATCTCAAACGGTGTGGCTACCGAGCCGGTCATCAACTACACACCGCGGTACTTTCCCGTGGGTGTGGTTCTGGACGTCACTCCCCAGGTGGGCCAGGACAGGGTCATCACCCTGAACGTGCATCCGTCCATCAGTGATATCGTGGGCATCGCCGAAAGTCCCAACCTGGACACGGCGCCGGTTCTATCCATCCGTGAACTCGATACCGTAGGCAAGGTTAAAGCGGGCGAAACCCTGGTGATCGCCGGGCTGATGAGCGAGCGCCTCAACACTCGCCGCACCGGGGTGCCTTTTTTGAAGGATTTGCCCATATTGGGTTACCTCTTTGGCAAGACCTCCCACAAGAAAGTGAACATCGAGCTGGTGATGCTGCTGACACCGGTGATCATGGAAGGCGATGCAGTGGCTGAGATGGCCAAGTCGGAACGGGAGAGAGTTGAAGGGAAAATGTAGGCAACATTCTCCGCGGCACAGCCAAAACTATTAAAAAACCGCCCGACTCATAGGAGCCGGGCGGTTTTTTGAGATGCTTGATCGGTGTCAGTTGATGATTGTGATCAAAGTACCGATGTCGTCGCCCAGAATGTCTTCGGAAGCTGCATCAGTAAAGCCGGTTTCCCAGGTGCCGTTAGGGCCCGCGCTCAGCACGAAAACCTTGTGGCGGATGGTGCCCGTATAGCGTCCGGGGAAATATTGACTGTTGATGACGTAGCCATGACCCCAAGGGTCAGCAATATCATAATTGTCGATATAGGGGCCTCTCCAGGCACCGTTTCCCTTGGTGGGCCAATCCTGGCCAGCCTGATCTGCACCTGCGCCGGTGATGCTGGTATCATTATCCGGATTGTTGAAATACAGATAGTCACCCAGATTTTTGGTGGTGCCGTAAGTGCCCCAATTTGCAGCTCCTGAACCCGCGCCGGTGCCGGTGCCGGTAGCCAGGTTGACACTGGTAATCACCCTGTTGATGCCATTGCCTGTAGGCCCATTGAGGTTGGTGATGGGCCAGACGCCCACATCCTTGTAATAGTTGAGTACGGCAGAAGCAATGATTTCAGTCTCGTTCTGGGCTTTGCCGACCTTTGCCGTTTCCAGGTGACGGAAAACCATCGGGCTCATGGCTGCAGCAAAAATGGCAACAATGGCCACTGCAATCACGATTTCGATGAGGGTGAATCCTCGGCGGTCAAAATTTCTGTTGCTCGTCATGACCGAATCCTTTCGAGTTGTTTTCGGGCTATTCCGCCCGAAATGGCCTCTCTTGGAGGTTTGGGCGATGTTGGCCTCCCAAAAGAAGCCTCTTACCTGAAAGTGATCGGCAGGGAAAGTCCGGTGCTTTAGCCTTAAATATGGTAATAACACCAGAATACGGGCATTCTTTAGAATGCACTCAGGGAAGATCAGTCAGGTGGGATTGTTTATTCCACACCCCGGGGATTCGAGGCATAAACCGCTGCCTGATCCTGAGGCATCACCAGAACTTCATGAATGTTCACATGAGCAGGACGAGTGGCGCAAAATAACACTGTTTCGGCAATATCAACCGGCTGCAAAGGCGGGAAGTTCTGATAAACAGGGGCAGCCTTTTCCTTATCTCCACGAAAACGAACTTCACTGAACTCCGATTCCACCAGACCAGGATCCACTGATGAACAACGCACTTTGGACCCCAGCAGATCAATGCGCATGCCCTGGGTGATGGCTCTGACCGCGTATTTGGTGGCGCAATATACATTGCCACCGGAATAAACCTGCCGACCGGCTATGCTGCCGATGTTGATGACATGCCCTCCATCGCGCTGCACCATACCAGGCATGACCGCGCGGCTGACCCACAACAAACCTTTGATGTTGGTATCGATCATTTCATCCCAGTCGAGATAGTACGCATCCTGCACTTTGTCGAGGCCGCGGCTCAGGCCGGCGTTGTTGATGAGGATATCAATATCCGACCAGGTCGAAGGCAGGTTCTCCATGGCGGAGTTGACTGCCAAACGATCTCTTACGTCCAGGACCAGAGTGTGTGTCCGGATTCCATACTCCTTGGCCAGTGCATTGGCCAAATCGGTGATCTTGTCCTGACGCCGGGCTGCAAGGATTAGATGAGAGCCTTCCCTGGCAAAAGAGTGAGCGCAGGCTTCACCAATGCCGGCACTGGCTCCGGTGATGAGAGTGATTTTGTTCTTCAGCATGAAATTCTCCAAATCAGGGGGGTTAAACCGGACAATCTTATTTGGCAATAGGTTAGCAGTTTTTTGACCATGGGGCACCAGTAATTTTCGGAACAATGTCGGCACAATTTTGCATTTTGGTGTTGTTATTTTGCATAAAATATGTCATAATATCAAAAACAACGGATTCCCGACCCTGAAAAGGGCTTGGTTCGTGGAAACTCATCGGAGGCGCGCCTTGAAAAAGTTGGTCATCATTTTGCCGGTTCTGGTATCTCTCCTGGTTTCTGTGGGTTTTGCCGTGGCTGAAACCCAGGGGCGATTGAATGCATCGGTCTTCCTGCTGGGCAAAACTGCTGGAGATTCTGAAAATGGATCCTGTGCTTTCGCCATAGCTGCGGATGATGGGGGAGCTTTGGGTGAGAAGGCCAAGTGCCGGGCTATGCTTCGCAACCAGGAAAAGGATCAACCCGACAACTCACCCATCGTTGATCAATCTCTCATTCAAAAAACGCCAGCAGCCAGGCTCGCTTTGGGGGCAAGCCTGGCCGTTATCAGGGAAGATGAAGTCTAACCCCATATATCTAGCCGATTCCTTTTAAGGAATGTATCCATTGGGAAACATATCGATATAGATCAGCTCAGCCCATGAACTGTACATGGCTCCAATTCCTGGGCCTCCAATAAATGACCCGACCACGTCATTGATAATGACCCATCGCCACCACCAGGGCAGGTTGGGATCTTCGTACCGCTTGCCGAGAGACCTTTCAAATGATCCCAGAAAAACACCAACAACTCCAATCTCTTCGGGACTACCCAATTCATCAGCCAGGGTTTTCAGGTGGACCAGTTTGTCGTGCAGTTCCTGGATGTCCTGGGCGATCAAGAGGGCCAGGGCTTCTTCAATTTCTTTGATGATGATGGGATGAGTGTCCGCCCGATGGACAAAATCAGCAAAGCATCGATTCATGACCCGGATGATTGCCACAGGTTGATGGCCGGCACTATGGATCCGCAGCAGAACTTCCAGGAATTCCCTTCCTCTCTGGATTTGTTCCTTGCCGGCGGCCATTTCCGGATCTCGCTGAGCCATGTCCAGCAGGGTGGATTGGAAGTCACGCATCAAGTTGCAACTCAGGCAACCGGTTTGCCGGTCCAGCTGCAGTAAACGGTCCACTTCAGAATTGTGATAGTCAGCACAACGGCGCACATTCAGTGCCGCTTTGGAAGACTCCATCAGCATCTTGGTGGAAGTTTCGGTAGGTGTTTGGTCTGTGCAGCCAGGGGTCAGAACCAGTAGACCCAGCAGGCCGAAAATGAGGGCCAGGGTTATGAATAATTTTTGCACGGGAACTCCTTGGGAAAAAGAAACAACCAACTACGGTGTCACTTTCCCAACAGGAATTATGCCGGACCCCTGGTATTCAAAACGGCCTCAAAATGCCAAATCCGGCCACCATATTCTGGTTGGCCGGATTCGTAGGAGACAAAATATCTGCTGGTGTCAACTGTGGTCGTCAGCTGAATCTTTTCAAGTGCCGGACTTTTCCGCCAGCATTTTCAACCGCGTCAAACCATCATCGAACATGGGCCCAACCATGGGATCCATCAACAGGTTGAAGAATCGTCCCATAATATTCCAGCCCATATCTCCGCTCATTCCCCACACCACCTTGGTGCTGTCGGACATGACCTCGTAACGCATGATGTAAGTGGATTGGGGACGACCTTTGGACAGATCCATGTCATATGACACTCCCCAATCGGGTTCACTGCGGGTGATGGTCAACCGGCCGCCGCCTTTTTTGGCTTCCCATTCCTGACTGGCGCCCACTCCCTGGGTGATGGAGCCAAGGGTGATCTCAAGGGTGGGATCGTCCTTGAACCAGGGAGTCCAGCTGGGCCAGGTTTCCAGGTCGCTGGTGAATTCATGGATGCGTTCGGGAGTTGTGTTGATGACCAACTCCCGCTGCACACTGTATTGACTGGGCAACAGCAGGCCGATGATGACCACAACCAGGGTTGCGGCCAAAATTCCAATGCCGACCAGTTTCATTACGGGGCCCATGTTGTTTCTTTCTCCAGTTGATTGATCCAGTTGTTCAGTCTGTCCACTTGTGCAACCAGTCCATCACTTCGTTGTGCCATTGGATCGAATTCTGGGGCTTGAGCACCCAGTGATTCTCATCAGGGAAGTAAAGCAACCGGGCGGGCACGCCCTGACGACGCAAAGCTGTGAAAACACTCATACCCTGGGTGTCGACCACGCGGTAATCCAGGGCGCCATGCACCACCAGAGTGGGCACGTGCCAGTTCTGCACATGGTCGATGGGATTGTGCAATGCATAACCACTGCCAACAGAGTAGGGAGTGCCGCCATGCTCCCATTCGGGGAACCACAGCTCTTCGGTATCATAGTAGGCCATGCGTTCGTCCAGGTTTCCGTCGTGGCTGACGAAAGCTTTGAATTCACGGGAGAACTCGGGTTGGCCGGCGATCCAGTTGATCATGTAGGCACCATAGCTGGCTCCGGTGGCGACAACTTTGTCGGCATCCAGCCATGGGTATTGTTCGAGGGCGGCTGCCAGGCCTTTGACCAGATCTTCAAAAGGACGATCACCCCAGTGACCGCTGATGGCATCGGTGAACTCCTGGCCGTAACCGGTGGAGCCGTGGAAGTCAACCGCCACCGTGGCGAATCCGGCGCCGACATAGGCCTGGGGATTCCAACGATAGTGGAAGTCGTTGCCGAAGCTGCCTTGAGGTCCTCCGTGCACCAGGAAAGTCAAAGGCCACTTTTGTCCGGCGGCTGCCTTTTCTTCGGTCCAGTCGTAGGGTTTGACCACGTAGGCGTGCACGATTTCATCGTTCCAACCCTTGAAGGTCATTTGCTCGGGCTCACCCATCAGGCAGGCAGCGAGTTTTTCGCCGTTCAGGTCGGTGATCTGCTTGAGATCCTTGCCATTGGTTTTGATGGTGAACAATTCGGTGGGTGATTTCAGGCTCTGCATCCCAAACAGGAGGCGACCCTTGAGCAAACCAACACTGGAGTGCCGTCCCATCTTGTGAACCATGGAAACTTCGCCGGATTTGATGTCGAGTTTGAACAACGAGCGTTGCCCGAGGTAGCCCGCGGTGCAGTAGGCTGTTTTGCCGTTGCTGCTGAATTTCAATCCATGGGCGGAGAGGCCCAGGCCCTCGTATTCAAAATCGATGCGACGGCTTTCGCCCGTTTCCCAATTCATCAATTCGATGTGGAAGCGATCGGCTTCAAAGTTGGGACGGTCCATGGCCAGGTAAACCAGCGTTTTGCCATCGGGCGTGAAGACTGGTTCAGTATCCCAGGCCTGGTTGGCCTCGGTCAGACAACGGATGGTGCCGCTGCCATCGGTGGGAACGGCGTAGAGGTCGTAGTCGGTGCTCCAGGCAGGTTCGCTGCCGGGCAGGATTTTGGCGGTGAAGATCACTTCGCTGCCATCGGGAGAGACCACAAATTCTTCGCTGCCACCCCAGGGGCGAGTGGGCACATCGGTGTCGAGGTCCTTCATCAGATCCACCGGATCGCCGTCGGGGTTCATACCGTCGAGCAGGAAAATGTGGCTGCGTTTGCCGTCTTCCCAGGTGTCCCAGTGGCGAAACATCAGTTCGTCGTAGACCATTCCCGTGGTGGGGTCGTCGGCTTTTTCTTTGTCGCGGGCCACGGTTTCTTCCACGGTCAAACCAGGATAAACTTCCATGGAGAAGACAAAGCTGTGCAAGGTGGGAGAGACCTCGAAGTTGCCCACATCCAGGGCCAGGTGGGAGATCTGCCGGGCTTCGCCACCGGTGGGATCGATATTCCAGATCTGGGAACTGCCACTGCGGGTGGAAAGAAAGAACACCGTTCCATTCATACACCAGCGGGGATTCCAATCGCTGGCCGGATTGGCGGTCAGGCGCTTGTTTTCACTGCCATCAGTGCGGGCGAGCCAAATGTCGGTGCGGCCACGGTTGGCCTCCAGATCGGTGGTGCGCACATTGAAGGCGACCCATTGGCCATCAGGGCTGACCTGGGGATCACTGACCCGCTCCATGGCCAGCATGTCGTGGATGGAGAAGGGATGTGGCTCCACTTCACCCTTTTGAGAATCTTCCTGAGCGGTTTCCTGGGCGAAAACCGGAGATGCCAGACTGATGGCCAGCAGAAGGATCAAGCTGGTCAACAAGCCGGTTTGAACAGACAGCAATTTTGGCAGACGCAAGGCAGGACCTCCGTTTTGGGCGCAAAGGATGAGCAACGGCAGAAATATAGTCAGTGAGGGGGTGAGAAGCGAATATCGCATATTTATCCCGATGTTCATCCCAATATTTATCCCGATTGCACACAAATTTATGATACATTACGATTTCGGTTGCAATTCTCGCCAATTGGACGCACCAAAAGGAGTCATCATGAAAAAGGTTATCGCTGCCCTGACATTCCTTCTGCTTCTCAACGCTGCCTTCGCCCTGGCGGATGGCCCCTTGATCTTTGGAGCCAAAGAACCCGTGGGCACTGTCCCGGTTCTGGATGCTTTTCATTGCCAGCCCTTGAATCCCTTCTGGAATGTGCATCAGGCCAGCTCGGGTTTCGGTACCGAATTTGCCGACGACATTCCCAACGAATTCCTGGGCACAACGATCTACGAAGTCTCGCTTTACGTCGGTGAATTTTACGGCGATTGGATCGACCCCGAAGGCGTGGTTCTGAACTTTTACAACAGCGCCTGCATGCCTGATCTCGACCCCGACCTGACCTACAACTTCGCCTGGGCCGACATCCCCAAAGAAATGGTTTACGACGGAAGCTGGCGGGTTTATCTGGTCACTCTGGTTCTTCCCATACCGGTGGTGGTGCAAGACGAAATGAGCCTGGGCGCATTTGTGGACAACAGTTGGGGCACAGATGAGCCTTTCTGTGGCGTCGGCATCACCGATTACGACGACGTTTATGGTGCCTGTGATGGTGTTGTGGACGCTTTGGATTGGGGCTACCCTCGCTGGACATACAGCTCGCACTACACCGGGATGGGGTTGGATTTGGCCTATTGCCTGACCACCGGCTCCGTGGCGGTGGAAGACCAAGCGTGGGGCGCTTTGAAGTCCATTTACCGGTAGAAAATCTGGTTAATTGGCCGGTTGAATCTGTCCTGGGCATAACGATTCTCTTTGGGGATCGGTGAATTCCAGCTGTAGATTGCTGATGGTGATTTCACCAGGAAGCCGGCGCCGTTTTTGTGAATAAGGGCATGGCACCCACCACAGTAAACTGTGAGATTTGATTCATCATTGGTCCCTCCTTGAGAACGGGGGGTATTATGATGGACCTCCAAAAACCGTGTGTGATTGCAGCCAGGCATTTGGCATTTGTGGCGGGCATTGGCCAAAACACGGCGTCTGGTTGCTGG
>JAUUYW010000195.1 GCA_030590265.1 Candidatus Krumholzibacteriia bacterium | reverse complement strand
GCCATCGGTATTGATCTGTCTCGCGAGGCGGTTGAGAACAATTATTGGCCGCTGTTCGAGGTGGAGAATGGGGTTTATAAGATCAACAAGAAACCCAAGGAACGGGCTCCGTTGGAACCATGGATGAAGAAGCAGGGACGATTCAAGCATTTGTTCAAGCCTGGCAATGAGCACGTGATTGAACGCTTGCAGACTTGGGTTGATGAGGAATGGGAGAAGCTGTTGAAGCTGGAGGCTGCAGGAAGCTGATCTCGTTTTTCCTGGATGATTTGGCCCGCTCTTTCTTTTGGGAGAGCGGGTCATTTTCCCCTCTGTTAATTTGCTCCAACCTCCTTCATGATCCTTGGCACCTGCCCCGCCAAATACAAAGGAAGCGAAAAAAGACGTCCTGTAACAGCTTCCGAAGTTGTCAATTGATGGTCTATTTCTGTCACTTGAGGCTTGCCTGTCCCCAACCTAACACCCAGATGAAGTCCCTTTTCCTGGAGGAATATGTGCAACGAGCGCAAATGGCCCGTGGCACCTGCCTTCACCTCTACCGGGTAAATCCGAGTTCCAGCGGAAAGAACATAATCGACCTCAGCAGAAGATGCTTTTTGTTCGCGAACCCAATAATGCAGAGAGCGATCCTGCCACAAGGGTTGGCTCGCCAACAACTCCTGACCTACCAATTGTTCGGCAATGGCGCCGTTGTTGTTGGTCATCAAGCTTTGGGATTCAGAAAAACCAGTAAGATCCAAGCCAAGGGCTCTAAGCATTAGTCCCACATCCAGAAATAGGGGCTTGAAAATTTTCGAATTTACTTGGGCTCCAAGGGGCAAGCCGTTGGCCGACGAATGATGAATTTTGGTTACCACTCCAGCGCGGCAAAGCAAATCCAAAGCTTCTGAAACTTTTGAAGCTCGAGCGTTTCGGTCCAGTCTGACGTATTTGACTTTTTCTCCCACCAAACCTGTGATTCCATTAAAAACGGTTCTGATGAGAGTATCATCCAAACGGCCTCGATACTTGCCAAAATCATCACGGTAGGTGGCCAGGATGGCCTCTTTGACCTGGTCGACGAGTTCATAGGATTGAGTATCGCGATAGGTTTTGACCGCTTCAGGCATGCCACCGACCATGATGTAACGTCGAAGCCAAGTCATGAGATGCTCGTGCAGAGGGTCAAGTTTGGTGCTGGGTGGTTCAAAAAGTCGAAGTCTTTCAGTGAGTCTGTATTCTCCAACGGCTTCCAGAAATTCACAAAAATTCAAAGGTCCCAGGTGCAAGTATTGAATCCTGCCCACAGGCATCGAGAAGCCTTCCTGGGCAAGAACAAAATCCAGGAGTGACCCGGCTGCGATGACATGCAGTTCAGGCATTTCTTCGTAGAAATAACGCAATGCCATGATGGCTCGAGGACAACTCTGGATTTCATCCAAAAAAAGGAGTGTCTGACCTGGAATGATCTTTTTCCGGGTTCTTGCCTCCAGCAAGGATTTGATCTCCCGGGGAGAAAGGTCTTCGAATAGTGAGGCAAAATTCGGTTGCTTCTCAAAATTGATTTCAACCAGTTGTTCGAATTTTGCCTTGGCCAATTGTCTCACAACATGAGTTTTGCCAACTTGTCTGGCTCCCCGCAGTAAGAGTGGTTTTCGAGTGGTGCTATTTGTCCAATTGGATAAAAAGTCCAGTGCGGTGCGTTTCATAATACCAACCTAATTTCAAGAAGTTGCTTTTAATAGAGGTAATTAAAACAAAAAATGGTAAAAAGTAAAGGAAAATATCCTAAAAAGGATTTGTCGCTGCCAATTAACCCATGCAAAGTTATTGAGAGGTGCTTGCAAAAACTGGAGGTGGTGGTAGGATTTTGAATTAGTCACGGAGGAATCGGGTGGATAATAACGAGGGAGGACCAAAATGATCCGAAGTAAAATATTTGTATCGGTGCTAGTTGCGGTGTTGTTGGGAGTAATTCCTGCACTGGCAGACTCGGTGCTTGAAGAGTGGAATAGCGGGAGCCTCAATGGCTGGATGGCAAACACACTTGATAATACAGTCGAATGGGTTTCAGAGGGAGGCGTCGACAACAGCGGCTATCTTTCCTCTCAAAGTGTCCTTGGCCTGGTCGGTGCTCTCCAATACTCGGAGCCATACATAGGCGACTATGGTGCCCTTGGATATGTCACGGTGCAATGCAGTCTGAGATTCTTCACTCCCGGGTTCACTGATGTGCGGTTCCGCGTTCGCTACCTGGATTCTTCCCACAATGGCTGGTACATCCCATTGACCGAAGATTTTTCCACGGGAGAATGGCGGACAGTTACCAAACAATTCGATCCCAATTGGTCCGATGAGGACGCTATGGCCGCAGGCTGGGTTCAGGAGCCAGTTTCGGGAACATTTGCCGAGACCATGGCAAACGTCTATACATGCGGAATTCGTGTCTTGGGAGTAGGAAATCTTGGCATGGGAATAGACAACTTCCTGCTGACAGACGAATTGCTTGCAACAAGTGCTGCCAGTTGGGATATGGTGAAGTCTCTTTACCGATGACTTCCCAAAATTAAAACGGATTCGTTGCAAACACCGAAAATTCCGGAATAAACCCACGGTCATCAATTTCCAATGCCCCGACAATGGCATCGGCGATCTCTTCGGGCCGCAGTTTTTTGTGCGACAATTCCTGTTCCTTACCCAATTTCGCAAAGAATGGCGTCTGCACCTCGCTGGGGTTTACCAGGGTAACGCGCACGTTGTGGGGACGAAGCTCGGCGCGCCAGCATTCGGTCATGCCGCGCAAGGCAAACTTGGATCCGCTGTAGGCTGAGCTGGTTTTTCCACCGCTGAGGCCACTGGTGGACGAGATGTTCATCAGGTGTCCTCGATTCTGGTGGATAAAATGACGGGCAGCCTCACGGGCCATGAGCATGGCGCCAGTGACATTGGTTGCGAAAACACCCTCGAATTGCTCCTTGTCCAGCTCGGTCAGGGGTGCAAAATATCCGTAGCCCGCGTTGTTGATGAGGATATCGATGCCGCCGAAGGCTTCGACGAAGGTGTGCATCACCCGCTGGGCGTCGTCTTCAAGACTGACATCGCCCTGAATGGCGAGAACACCCAATTTTTCGGCAGCTTGATTGAGTTTGCTTTCGTTGCGACCCATGATGGCCACCTGGGCACCTTTGGTTTTGAGGGCTTTGGCAATGCCGAAGCCAATGCCTTCGCTGCCGCCGGTGATCAAGGCTCGGGCTTCTTTGAGATCCATGGTGGAGACCTTTCGTATTGGGGAGCAGTGGAATGATCATTTTCACAGGCGGAAAACGCAAAAACGAACTAAATTAGTATGATATAGTCTCCACAATTGTCAAAGGCTTGTTTCAAGGGGGAACTGGTTTTGAACAGAACAGTCACAATATTGGTGATCCTGGTCACGCTGGCCGGCTTGGCCTTGGCTGGCCCGGATGTTCCACCACGCTACGGTGAACCACTCAATGGTTCTTCGCCTTGGCTGCGCAGCTCTTTATCAGCACCGGAAAAAGCCGCTGTAGACACCTTCTTTGTATTGGGTGGCCCCGATCGCCTGGACGGCAAATTTGAAACAGCCACCGGAGCCCCGGATTGGCACGGCTGGACTCATCACGACCTTTCCATCCCGGAAGAAAACCACTGGCATGTGTCCACTTATTGGGCGGCGGGTTTGAATGGCCATGGGCCGGGAAACTACGCCCTGGTTTGCGTGGACGAAGAAATTCCTGCCTGTGCTTCCCCCGACACCATCGGTGGCGTAGGCAGCAATTGGTTCGATGATGTTGGGTGGGTCGGAACCGTCAGCAACCCCACTCTGCCGGTGACAGTGCGCTTGACCGCTTTCATGCACTACGACTTATTTGACGCCGACTGGGATTTTTTGGAACTGTTCATTTTCCGCGGAGAAACTCCTGAATTGTTGGAACAGTGGACGGGCTCGGACAATGATGTGGCCCTTGATTTCACAACAGTTCTGCAACCCAATGAGCTGTATGGACCCTACGGAAATGAAGTGAAGATTTTTTGGCGCGTCTGGTCCGATGGCGCATGGGATGATTCCGACTGCTTTAGCCCCAGTCACGGTGCCTGCCAGATTGACGACATATCGGTTTACTTCAACGAATCACTGGTAACTTTCGATAATTTCGAACCGGGCAGTCTGGTGAACTGGAGCACAGAAGATTTTACAGGTGTGGGTGACTTCGCCAAACTGCGCAGTTACCTGCCAGACCAGGATCCCTGCAAACAGAACACCAGTGTTCAGGTCAGCTTCATTGACGATGGCCAAGTGGTTCCCGGGACCGGCGGAACCTTCTGCCAGACCTGGTGCTACGGGCCTGGTGGAAAAATCCTGAATAACGATGGTGGATTGTTGGCTGACGATGTCAATCCCTGGTTCCTCCACAACGAGATTTATTCTCCAGTGTACGCTTGGATTCCTGGCACAGATGCGGCTGAATTGGCCTTCGACGTTTTCAAGCACGAAACCCTGTGCGTCAATTGTCCTGGAATCTTTTACCGGTGGGGAGTTCGTTCCACTGCCAGCGAAGATCTCGAGGATATTGAACAGGCACCTTGGCGGAATCGAAATTTCGTGCACTACGGTGGGCCCGAGTATTTTCGTCATATCGAACCGGTCAGCGACCTGATCGTCCCGGATGCCAAGTGGGTGCAGGTCATGATCTGTGTGGACGAATTGGGTTGGCTGTGGGGCTGGGACGGTTCCGACGGAACCCCCGCGCCTTATTTCGACAATGTGGCGCTCAAGGCCTGGGCTGCCGAAGGTCCGGAGATCCTGGTTTCCGAAAAAACATCTTTCATGGATGCATTCCCCGAGCAGGGAGAATTGAATCCTGACGACCTGGTTTCCAATTGGTGTCGAATGGATAGTGCCTTGGATCTCGACAATGATGACCTGCGATTTGCCCCAGGTGATTCTCTGGTCGCCATGATCACCCCCTTGCGGCCTGGTGCCAATGGAGTGGGTGCACCGGAATTGCATTGGGTTTTGGCTTGTAATCCCCACTTCAACACTGTTCGCCCAACTGCCCCTGGCAGTGACAATATCTTGCGGGGAATGGCACTGGGATCAGAGACCTACTCTGGTAGCACGAAGTGGGCCTTTGACTTGCCTGACACTGGTTGGTTCTTTCCCGGTGATCGTGTGCATTACTACATCACGGCAGCTGATCTGAACGATGCGGGCCTGAAAACAGCAGTCTGGCCGGCGGATACCACCAGTGTCCTGGATTTCAATTCCGATTCTCTCTATCCGGGATTCGCCCAAGTAAAGGCTCTGCCCTCAATATCGATCCCCAGTCCAGGGGTATTCTCCCAACCGTCCATGCTCTATGGGGATGATGGTGGTGACCCGGCTACCACCGACCGGGTGCTGCGTTCACTGGCTGAAATGGGGTTCGTCCAGGGCGTCGACTATGACCATTTTCGCACCAGCAGCGACGGCTCCAATCACGTGGGTATGGCCGCTAGCGGAACACCCACTTTGCTGAGTGGGTACCAAACCATGCTTTTTGAAGCGGGCGCCCATAGTTATGGTGTCCTGTCCGGAAATGCGGACACCCATGATGATACACTTTTGGAGGGCTGGTTGGACCTGGGCCAAAAGAATGTTCTGCTGGCTGGCGATGGGCTGATTTCAGGAATGCAAGACAACGCCAACAGCCTCTTCTCGCGTTTGGAAGTCGATGTTATTTCCGTTGATATTTCTCAGCTCAACGGGGGCAGGGGAGATCTACAGATCAACCCATTGATCGAGAACGGAGTTTTGCTCGAAGAAGCCACCTGGAGGGTGAATGGCCGCTGTCCACTGCAGCGCCGGGTGGATGCTCTGAATGCCGGCAACCTGTCCACGAACCTGGCCACTTTGGATCCAGCCGGCCAATCCGGCGGCCCCTACTCGGCGGCCATTGTCCAAACCGACCCTGTGCTAGGCAACAAACTCGCCATCCTGCCTTTTTCTCTTCGGTCGGTGGTGAGTGACCCGGATAATCCCCCCAGCGGGAATCCTCTCTTCTCAGCCCGGACCCGGTTCTTGAAAAGCTTTTTGGATTGGTTTGATGAAATGGGATCAGGTCAGTACTCGGCTGTGCCCGATGCAAAGGCGATGGCCTTGACGGCGAGTCCCAATCCATTCAATCCGCGCACTACCATCAAATTCAATTTGTCAGGTAAAGCGGCCATCACTCTGGATATTTTTGACATTCAGGGTCGTCGAGTGATCCAGCTTCTGAACGAGGTCAAAAACGCCGGCTCTCACCAACAAGTATGGAATGGCCGTGATGGCCAGGGACGCCAGGTATCATCGGGCATCTATTTCTACCGCTTCACCGCTGGAAACCAGGAGAGTCTTGGGAAATTGACTTTGCTAAAATAGCCGGCGGTCCCATAGGACAATTCGATGAGTCGACGAAGCTTCCAGGGTGCTTGGTCGGCTCATCAGTCAAGGGAGATTGCCGTGTTGAAAAAAAATCTGATTT